>JBDTSU010000005.1:0-32101 GCA_039930965.1 Betaproteobacteria bacterium | reverse complement strand
GCGAAAACGGCCGCGTCGGCGTGCGCAACCACGTCATCATCCTGCCGGTCGACGACCTTTCCAACGCCGCCTGCGAGGCGGTCGCCCACAACATCAAGGGCGCGATGGCAATCCCGCATCCCTATGGCCGCCTGCAGTTCGGCGCCGACCTCGATCTGCATTTCCGCACGCTGATCGGCACGGGATCCAATCCCAACGTCGCGGCGGTCGTCGTGATCGGCATCGAGCCCGCCTGGACCGGCAAGGTTGTCGAGGGCATTCGCAAGACTGGCAAACCGGTCGAAGGCTTCTGGATAGAACGCAACGGCGATCACCAGACGATCATGAAGGCCTCGCGAAAGGCCAGGGAGTTCATGCAATGGGCCAGCGAAAAACAGCGCGAAGCCTGCAATATTTCCGAACTGTGGGTCTCGACCAAATGCGGCGAATCGGACACCACTTCCGGCTGCGGCGCCAACCCGACCGTGGGCGACGCTTTCGACAAGCTCTATCCGCTAGGCGCCACGCTGGTATTCGGCGAGACCACCGAACTCACCGGCGGCGAACACCTGGTGGCGGCGCGCTGCCGCAACGACGCCGTGCGCAAGAAATTCCAGTTTGTCTTCGACCGCTATCAGGCCATCATCGACGCGCACAAGACCAGCGACCTGTCCGATTCGCAGCCGACCAAGGGCAATATCGAGGGCGGCCTCACCACCATCGAAGAAAAAGCGCTGGGCAATATCCAGAAGATCGGCCGGATATGCATCGTCGACGGCGTGCTCGACAAGGGCGAGGTACCCACCCATCCGGGGCTGTGGTTCATGGATTCATCCAGCGCCGCCGCGGAAATGGTGACCCAGTGCGCTGCCTCCGGTTACGTGGTTCACCTGTTCCCGACCGGCCAGGGAAATGTCATCGGCAATCCGATTCTTCCCGTCATCAAGCTCTGCGCCAACCCGCGCACGGTAAAGGAAATGTCCGAGCACGTTGATGTCGATACTTCCGGCCTGCTGCGCCGGGAAATCAACATGAGCCAGGCCGGCGACAAATTGCTCGAATGCATGCTGCGCACCGCGAATGGCCGGCTGACGGCCGCCGAGGCGCTCGGCCATCGCGAGTTCGTGCTGACGCGCCTGTACGAGAGCGCATAGTCAAAACACTAGCACTGGCGCGGTCTTTCGGGCATATTTGGCTCGAAAGCCGCGCCAGTGCTTGTGTTTTGCGGCCTAATGGGGAGATTCAAGAATTAATTGCAACATTCGCCAGCATTGTTGCATACGCTTCATTTGGCGTACGCCAGCCGAGGATTTCTCGGGGGCGGTCGTTGACACGTTGAGCGATTTCATCGAGTTGAGCTTGCGAGAACTTGCCCAGGTCAGCGCTACGCGGCAAATACTGCCTCAGGATTCCGTTCGCATGTTCGATCGCACCCTTTTGCCACGGGCTATGCGCATCGGCAAAGTACACCGCGATCTGTAACTGTTCGGTCAGCAACGCATGCTGGGCCATTTCGCTACCCTGGTCGTAGGTCAGCGTCTTGCGCAGGGCACCTGGTACCGGCCCCAGTGCGCGCGCAAACGCCTCGCGCACCGTTGCCGCCTGCTTGTCCGGGGTGCGCGCCAGCACGATCTTGCGACTGATTCGCTCCAGCATCGTGCCCACCTGACTGTGGCTTCCTCGCCCGATGATCAGATCGCCTTCCCAATGCCCGGGCAGGAGGCGCGCGTCCACTTCCGGGCTGCGTTCATGAATCGACACCCCGCCCACGATGCGGACTTGGGCGGGCTTGCTACCTTTCGCTTGACGTGGGCGACGCTTCTCGTGCCCCTGATGCAAGCCTTCGGCCACCAGCAGTGCTTTCAACTGGTTGCGCGGCAAGATGTAGACAGCGTCATAGATCGTCATGGCAGAAAGATGCCAGTTTGCCTCGTTCGGGTAATCCCGCTTCAGCCGGCACGCGATGGCCTTGGGTGACCAGCCGGCCTGCAACTGGTTCCGAACATGGTCACTCAACGCACAGGCTCCTGCCTCCCCTGCCAAATCCAGCTTGCGTTTGCGTCCACAGCGCCGCTTGGCAATGACGGCTTGTTGTTGGGCCCAATATCCCCGGTAAAGCAACGGCCCACCCGCTTTATCGGCGGGCACTTGATGTCGCAATTTTTCCCGGCTAATCGTACAGGCGGGCCGATTCAGTTGCCTGCTGATCGCCCGACTACTGTGTCCTTGTGCCAACCCAATGCTGATCCGCTCGCGCTCCCCCGCATTCAAATGCAGACCACAAACATCGCCTCGTTCTGCTTCATTCATCTCAACACCTCCACTTAGTCATTTTCTGTAGGTGTTGCAATTAATGTTGTACCCCTCCATGAGTATCACAAACGTCCCCATCCTTGAACGCGAAATTTCCCGGCGTCCTGTGCGCAGCAATCGTCGCCACAGCGGCGCTGTTCCTCTCCGAGCACTACGGCGCCTCGGCGATGCTGTTCGCGCTCCTGCTCGGCATGGCGATGAATTTTCTCGGCCAGGAAGGCAAGTGTGTCGCGGGGATTCACTTCGCCGCGTCCACCGTCCTGCGTTTCGGCGTCGCCATGCTCGGGCTGCGCATTACCTTCGCCGAGATCGCCGCGCTCGGCATGAAAACCGCACTCATGGTGGTGGCGGCGGCGGCGCTGGCGATCCTGTTCGGACGGATCGTGGTTCGCTTGACGGCGGCCGATGCGCGCTTCGGCATCCTCACCGGCGGCGCCGTCGCCATCTGCGGCGCCTCGGCGGCACTGGCGATCGCGGCGGTGCTGCCGCGCGGCCCGCATCACGAGCGCGACACGACCTTCGCCGTCATCGGCGTCACCGCCTTGTCGACGATCGCGATGGTGATCTATCCCATCATCAGCGCGACGCTGGGATTCACGCCGCACCAGGCCGGTATCTTCCTCGGCGGCACTATTCACGATGTCGCGCAGGTGGTCGGTGCCGGCTATAGCATGGGCAAGGTGACCGGCGACACCGCCACCGTGGTGAAACTGCTGCGGGTGGCGATGCTGCTCCCTGTGATCCTGGTGCTGTCGATCATGTTGCACACGGGAACAGCCCGGGAACATGGGAAGAGTTTGCGCCCGCCGCTGCTGCCGTGGTTCGCGGTCGCATTTGGGGTGCTGGTGGCATTCAATAGCCTGGTGGACCTGCCCAAACCCGTCCTGATCGCCGCCGGCGAACTCTCGCGTTTTGCGCTGGTCGTCGCCATCGCCGCAATCGGCATGCGCACGTCGCTCAAGGAACTGACCGTCCTCGGCCTGCGGCCGGTGTTGCTGATGGTCGCCAAAACGGTGTTTCTGGCTGGCATAATCATCGCCATGATGACCTTCCTGGGCATTTGAGGAGCCGCAGCATGACGCAGCCCCGGTTTTCCGGCGTAATCCCGATCCTCGCCACACCGTTCAACGACGATGAAAGCCTCGACCTGGCGTCCTGGCAGCGCATGATCGAATTCATGGTCGGCCTCGGTGTCGATGGCATCACCATCCTCGGCGTGCTGGGCGAATCCAACCGGCTCAGCGATCACGAGCGCGAAGCGCTGATCAAGGCCGCGGTCGCGACGGTCCGGCAGCGTATCCCGGTCATCGTCGGCACCAGCCACAGCGGCTCGACGGCGGCCACCTACCTGTCGCGCATGGCCGAGGAGTTGGGTGCTGCGGCGGTGATGGTGACGCCCGCCAGGGAGCCGGTGCCGAATGATGAGCGGATCGTCGAATACTTCCATCGCATCAGCGAAGGCACCCGGCTGCCGATCGTCCTGCAGGACCATCCCGCTTCGACCGAGGTGCAGATGTCCGCGCCGCTGATCCTGCGGATTGTGAAAGAGGTCGCATCGATCGCCTGCATCAAGGCCGAAGCCGTGCCCACGCCACCGAAAATTCGCGCGCTGCGGGCGGGACTGCCGCGTCCGCTGCCGATCCTCAGCGGGCTCGGCGCGTTGTACGCACCGTTTGACCTTGAAGCCGGCTCGAACGGGTTCAATACCGGATTTGCCTTTCCCGAAGTGCTGCGGGCGCTGGTGAACGCGGCACAGGCGGAAGACTTTGACCGCGTGCACGCGCTGTATGCGCGCTTCGCCGCGCTCATCGTGTTCGAGCAGCAGCCCGGCCTCGCCGTGCGCAAGGAAATCCTCCGCCAGCGCGGGATCATCGCCGGCAATCGCGTGCGGCATCCCGGCGCCACCATCACCGCGGCGGTCGCCGCCGACGTAGCGGCGCTCATCCGGCGCACGCTGCCGGACGCCGATATCACCCGGGTGATCGAACTGTGACGCCGGGCGATCGGCACGTCTTCGATGCGTGTCTGAAGGCGCCGTTCGGCACGCTCGGCATCGTTACCGACGATGCCCACTTGCTCGGCGTGCACTTCCTGCCGGCCAGCGTCCCGGCCAAGGCGCCGCGCACCAACTCCATTGCCCATCTCGCCTGCGTGCAGCTGATGGCCTATCTCGACAATCCACGCTTCAAGTTCGATCTGCCGCTGAAGCTCGCCGGCACCAAGCACCAGGTCGATGTATGGCAGGCCCTGCGCGCCATTCCCGCCGGCAAGACGCTGACATATGGCGAACTGGCCGGCGCAGTGGGATCGTCGGCGCGCGCGGTCGGCACGGCGTGCGGCCAGAACCCGATTCCGGTGATTGTTCCCTGCCATCGCATCGTCGCGGCCAACGGCGGCCTGGGCGGGTTCATGGGCGGCAAACTCGACAATCCGCTGATGATCAAGCAGTGGCTCCTCAAGCATGAGGGCGCCCTGCTTCTGTAGCCTATGGAATCCACCGATCCGTTGATCGACCAGTTTGCCGACAGCCTGTGGCTCTCCGATGGACTCGCCCGGAACACCATCGAAAGTTACCGGCGCGATATCACCCAGCTCGACGCCTGGCTGCGGAAGTCGGGGCGCAATCGCCTCGATCGGCTGGTCGCGGAAGATTTGCAGGCATTCCTCGCGCACCGTATCGAGGAGCGCCGGTCCAGTCCGCGCTCCACCGCCCGGCTCACTTCAGCAATGAAGCGCTTCTTCCAGTTCCTGATTCGTGAAAAACTGATCGGCGAGGATCCCGGCATGCGGCTCGAGTCGCCGAAGCTCACGCGCGGGCTGCCGAAATCGCTGTCCGAGGCCGACGTCGACGCGCTGCTGCTGGCCCCGGACACCGACACCGCGCTCGGGCTGCGCGACCGGGCCATGCTTGAAACCCTTTATGCCTCCGGCCTGCGGGTCACCGAACTGGTGACGCTAAAGGTCGCGCAGTTCAGCCTGCAGATGGGCGTGGTGCGGGTGATGGGAAAAGGTTCGAAAGAACGAATGGTCCCATTGGGAGAATCCGCCGTCGACGTCATTCAGCGCTATCTCTCCACCGCGCGTGTCGACATTCTCAACGGCCGCAAATCCGATGACCTGTTCGTTACCGCGCGCGGCGCGGCCATGAGCCGGCAGATGTTCTGGCACCTGATCAAGCGCCACGCAATCAAAGCCGGCATCGGCGCGCCGATTTCACCGCACACCTTGCGGCACGCCTTTGCCACCCATCTCATCAATCACGGTGCCGATCTGCGCGTCGTGCAATTGCTGCTGGGCCACGCCGACATCACCACCACCCAGATCTACACTCACGTTGCCCGCGAGCGGCTGAAGCAGATTCACGCCTTGCATCATCCGCGCGGATGATGCGGCCGGCAAACCCCGCTATCCACGCGCCCTCCGGCGCCATTTCGGCCGCCGAGGCGCGCCGGTGCTAGAGTTTGTCCCTCACACAAGCGTTTTCCACCGATGAGCAAGCCGCCCGAAACCCCCGCAACGACTATGCTCAAACAGCACGGCGTGCAATACACCGAGCACGTCTACGAATACGTCGAGCATGGTGGCACCGGCGTGTCGTCGGCGTTGCTGGGCGTCGACGAGCATCACGTGGTCAAGACGCTGATCTTCGAGAACGACAAGCGGCTGCCGCTGTGCGTGCTGATGCATGGCGACTGCAAGGTCAGCACCAGGGAACTGGCGCGGCAAATCGGCGCGAAGCGCGTCGCGCCGTGCACGCCCGAAGACGCACACCGGCATTCGGGCTATCAGGTGGGCGGCTGCTCGCCGTTCGGCCTGCGCAAGGCCATGCCGGTGTACATGGAAGAATCGATACTTGAACTCGGCAAGATTTTCATCAATGGCGGCAAGCGCGGATTTCTGGTGGGCCTGCCGCCCGGGGACGTGGTGCGCGTGGTCAGGCCGTCGCTGGTGACTGTCGCACTAGCGCCCTGATCAGATTATTCGTGCCAGCAACGTCAGCAGCAGGCTCAACAGGATGGTGCTGGTGATCGGCAGGTAATAGTCGCGGCCGTTCCGGCGGAATCGCAGGTCACCCGGCAACCGGCCGAGCCCGAACCGCGTCAGGCGTGGCCCGAGAATCCCCAGCACGACCACCGCAATCGCCACCAGCAGGACCCATTTAAGCATTGCTATGACGGCTCGATGACATCGCGCGACCGGCTGATGGACACACCCACCAGTTTCACGCCGCGCATGTGGGCAATCTTGGCGACGCTGACCTTGACCCACTGCGCCTTGAAGTCGTGCAGGATGACTTGGGAAATGTGTTCCGCGAGTGCTTCCAGCAATTTGAAATGCTGCTCCTTCAGGTCCGCGCGAATGCGCTCGACCACCTTGCCATAATCGACGGTATCGCGGATGTTGTCGCTCTCGCCGGCGCGGTGGGTGTCCAGACCGATCTCCAGATTGAAGTCCAGCGTCTGCGGGCGCAGCTTTTCCCACTCGTAAATGCCGATCCACGCCTCGGCGCGCAGCTCGCGGATGAAGATGGTGTCCATGCAAAGTATTGTAGAGTATGGGCATGACAAATTCCGTGATCGCCATCATCCTCGCGTACCTGATCGGCTCGCTGTCGTTCGCCGTGATTGTGAGCTGGGCGATGGGCTTGCCGGATCCGCACACCTACGGTTCCGGCAATCCGGGCGCCACCAATGTACTTCGCACCGGCAGGAAGTTTGCCGCCGTGCTGACACTGGCCGGTGATGCCGGCAAAGGCTGGTTTGCCGTCTGGCTGGCGCAGAAACTCGCCGCCAACTATGACCTCTCGCCAACGACGATCGCCGGCGTGGCCATCGCGGTATTCCTCGGCCACCTGTTTCCGGTATTCTTCCGGTTTCTCGGCGGCAAAGGTGTGGCCACCGCGCTGGGAATACTCGTCGCCATCAGCGGCTGGCTGGGACTCGCCACGCTCGCCACCTGGCTCATCATGGCGATTTTCTTTCGCTATTCGTCCCTGGCGGCCATCGTCGCCGCGCTGTTTTCGCCGCTGTATTGCTTTTATCTTTTCGGCTTGTCGGCCGCACTGCCGGCGGTCATCTTCATGTCGGCACTGCTGGTCTGGCGCCATCGCGAGAATATCCGCAAGTTGCTGAACGGCACCGAATCAAAGCTGGGTGAAAAGAAGACGCTGCCCACGAACGATGATTCCGCCGGGGCTGATTCCCAATCAAACGCCTAGTGCCGCGGTGACTCCCTTGCGGGACTCGCCATCCGGGTTTTTGCGGGCCATTTCCACCAAGCCCACAAGACGAGGCCCAGAAATGCCGTATAGGCCACGGCAAACGACCAGGGAGGTGCATTCCAGTAGATCAGTCGCGTCAGCCAGCGGCCGATGAAACTCTGTACCGGCTCGGCGCCGCGCAACCAATCTTCCCACGCCGTGAGCGGGCAGGTGACGCCTAGCAGCGCCTCAAGTGTCACCACTGCAACCAACGCAAGATGCGCCAGGCGAAAGCCGCGGCGGCGTATCCACGGCCAATCGCACAGACCACCGGCAATAATGACAAGCATCCCGCCCACATTGAACAGCACCACCAGCACATGCAGCGCCAAAACGGCATCGGCCAGCATTGATGTTTGCCTTTCTCTTTACTGTCCGGGGCAACCTCACACCACGTTGGATCCCGGCGGCCGGCGGATTACTTCAACAACGTCTGCTGCATGAACATGATCTGGGCGTAGAACAGAAAATCCGCATTGCTCTTTTTAGCGAAGCCGTGGCCTTCATCATTGGCCATCAGGAACCACACAGGCGTTTTCTGTTTCTTCAACTGCGCGACGATCTGTTCGGCTTCCGTGTAGGGCACCCGCGGATCGTTCCGGCCTTGAATGACGAACAGTGGTTTGCTGATTTTCCCGGCATTGTTGAGCGGCGAGATCTTCTCGAGAAAGGCGCGCATCCCGGGGTCGCGCTCATCGCCGTACTCGACCCGCCGCAAATCGCGGCGATAGCTTTCCGTGTTGGTGAGGAAGGTGACAAAATTGGAAATACCCACCACATCGATGGAACCGGTAATCCGGTCGGCATAATGGGTCGAGACCGCGAGCGACATGTAACCGCCATAGCTGCCGCCGGAAATCAATACCCGGCCGGCATCGAGCGCCGGCTGGCCGGCAATCCAATCGAGTAGCGCGCCAATATCCTTGACCGAGTCTTCCCGTTTCATGCCGTTGTCCATGGCGACGAAGGTCTTGCCAAAACCGGATGAACCGCGCACATTGGGCAGAATCATGGCAATGCCTAGTTCGTTGACCATGTAGTTGCTGCGGTTGATGAACCCTGGTCGCGCCTGGCCTTCAGGACCACCGTGTATGTTGACGATGACCGGACGTTTGCCGGGATATTTCTTGCTGTCCGGCAGGTACAGGAACCCGGAGATCATCAGGCCGTCAAAACTCTTCCAGCGGATCAACGTCGGCTCGACAAATTCCAGCGGGTTGAGCGCGGCACTGGTGCTGCTGGTCCAGCGCGTCAGCTTGTTGCTCGCGAGGTTCAGCGAATAGACATCGCCCGGGGAACGGGCGGAGGTAACATTCATCGCCAGTTCGCGGCCATCGCTGTCTTCATCATCGTCGCTGCCGCTCCAGCGCAGGCCGCCAATCTCTCCGGGTAACAAGGCTGGCCGCGGCAATTCCTTGAGGGTGGCGAGGTCAAGGAAGCGAAGCACGCTCGACCCCTCCTCGTTGGTCACAAGCGCGACGCGCCGGGCTTTTTCCGACACTGAAAATCCATCGACATCGTGCTTGATGTGCCCGGTCAGCACTGTCTCTTTGCCGGTTGCGATATCGAATACGATCATGCGGCGGAACTCGCTGTCGCGGTCGGACACCGCGTAGAGACCCTTGCCATCGCGGGTAAAGCGGCCATCACCGTAGTACACCGGCGCGCCCGCAACCGGCGCGGGGGTGACACGTTTCTTGTCGCCGGTTGTCACGTCCATGATCCACAGATGCGCCTCATTGATGGACACGTATTCCCGGAACACGAGCCGCTTGTCATCATGCGAAAAACGGAAACCGCCCCAGCCGCCGCCATCGAAAGTGGCGAGATGCCGGGTGTCGGCGGGATTGACCGGATCGGCCAGGAAAAGCTTGGTCACGGCCTTTCTCGCGGCGCTGTTGCGATCGACGGCAACGGTCGTGAAGATGATGCGATCACCCTTGCGGTTCCAGGTTGGCGCCGACGCGCGTTCCTTCTCATCTGAAATCGGCGTCACCGACTTGTTGGCAAGATCCATGCGGTAAATGCGAAACACTTCGTCGCCGCCATTGGACTTGGTGAACAGGATGTACTCGCCCTTTTTCGGCTGGAAACTCGCCGCGTTGACGGCGTCCGGAAAATCGGTAATCTGCTCGGGCGCCACACCAGGCGACGCGATGTAGTGCAACTGGTTGGAGTTGGTGGCGCGCTTGCGGATCAACATGCCGGGCTTGGCGGGATGCCAGGCGACAATTGCCGATGGTTTGAACTCGGTGTACGCCTGTAATTTGGCGACGAGCTCGTTGGAAATCGGTGGCACGCCATCGATCACCAGGTTGCTGCCGGGCGTGACGAATTGTGCATGGGCAAGCGCCGCGAATGCCCAGGCGGCGCTTGCAATCAGGTACTTCTTCATTTCAGACTTTCTGCTTGACGACGACGGGACGCGAAGGGTCCGCGACCCATTCGCTCCATGAACCGGCATAAAGTTTGGCGCCTTTCAGCCCGGCATACTCCATCGCGAAAATATTCATGCACGCCGTGACGCCGGACCCGCATTGGTGAATGACGTTTGCCGGCAAGACATCGCCGACGAGGCCCGAAAACCCGCGCGCGAGTTCGTCTGGAGGCCGCAGGGTGAGATCGGCCATGAGGTTATCTTTGTAGAAGCGGTTAAGCGCGCCAGGAATATGCCCGGCCAGCGGATCGAGCGGCTCAACCTCGCCCCGGTAACGTTCGGGAGCGCGCGCGTCGATCAGCGCGTACTGCGGGTCATTCAGATGTGCCCGCACGTCGTGGGCGCTCCAGACCATCAGCGGGTCGGCCATGCCACGCAGCGCAGTCGGCGTTGACACCGGGATTTCGGTCGCCACGGGCCGCTGTTCCGCGACCCATTTCGGCAAGCCGCCATCAAGCAGATAAGCATGTCGCAGCCCGATCCAGCGCGCCATCCACCACAGGCGCGCGGCAAATGCCCCACCGGCGTCATCGTAGGCGACGATCGCGGTTGTCTCGGTCACGCCATGGCGGGCGAGGAATGCCGCGAATGCCGCCGGTGCCGGCAGCGGGTGGCGTCCATTGCGGCCGTTTTTCTCGGCCGACAGGTCTGCATCGAGGCTGGCGAAATGCGCGCCGGGAATATGGCCTTGTCGATACAGGCGCTCGCCCTTGTCCGCGTCCATCAGATCGTGACGGCAATCGAATATCACCCATTGTGGATCGGCAAGATGAAGCGAGAGGTCGTGAGTATTGATCAGCATGCGAGATCCGGCTCCGGCAACGAAAGGTCAATTATGTCGCGGAATGAAGCGGCGCGGCCATCCCGGGTGGCGCGTCAACAATCGGCGGCGCGCGCAAAGGTCAAGCACTGGCGCGCCGTTCCGCGGCATTCCGGGCCGCAGACCGCGCCGGTGCTTGCGCTTGCCCGCCAATTGCAGCGAGTTCAATCCTCCTCGCCAGCTGGCGCCGGCAGCCTGTCATCCTTGCCTTTGCTGCCGGTTTTCGCCAGCAAGCCGCTGGCGATGATGACCGCCATGCCGATCCAGGCAAGCGCGGGCAACCGTTCGTCGAAAATGAATACGCCGGCGAGGCTGGCAAAGATCACCGTCGAATAGGCAAATGTCCCCACCACCAATGTATTGCCGCGGTGATAAGCCCGCGTCATCGCCAGTTGCGCGACCGTCGCGGCGACGCCAAGGCCCAGCACCAGACCGATATTGCCGGCATTCAGCGGATGAAAATCGCCCTCGATGACTGCTTGTGTGAGGGCCGAGCCAATGGTTCCGATCACGGCGAAATAGAATACGACGCGGGTAGCGGGCTCACCGGCATCGCCAAGTTTTTTCACGTTGACATATGCGCATGCCGCGAAAAACCCGGATGCGAGACCGATCAATCCGGCATACCCGTTGGCGGCGGAAAAAGTCGGGCGCAGCAACAGGGCCGCGCCGGCAAAACCGCACGCCACTGCCAGCACCAGGCGTGGCCTGAATGGTTCACCCAGCAGAATCGTCGACAGCAGCGCTAACCACATTGGCGACGTGTAATTGAGGGCGACGGCGGTGGCAAGCGGCAGTTGGGTCATCGCGTAGAAATAGGCAATCAGCGAAATCGTGCCGGTGAGCCCGCGCCAGAAATGCCCTTTCCAGAAAGGCGTCGCCAACGATTGGCGTGTCGACCACATCAGCGCGCCAATGGCGACCACGGCAATTAACGAGCGATACAGCGACAGTTCCGCGCCGCTGAATTGCCCCGCCAGCAGCTTGGCAAACACACCCATGGCAGCGAACAGCGCGCCCGCGACCAGCATCCAGGAGGACGTCATGCAAATGTCCGAAAGGCAGACACAATGCAGGACGGTTCTCTTTCGGTCGAAAAACAACCGTAAGCGTCGCACGTGAGCGGGAATTCGAGTTCCACTGGAACGAGCCGCGAGCGCCCAAGGCCATGCAGGGCCGCAGGGCGGGACGTGTGCAAGGCGCTTTTCGCGTGCAGAAACCGGAATGTACTTGGCGGTACATGAGGATTCCGAGCACGAAATGCGCCCGGATCACGCCCGCGCAGCAGCGCTTTTTTTCTCGCGGCTATGCCGCGAGCTCCCGTCGTAGAAACTCGTGGAAGTGGACCATGCCATCTTCCATCGGCGACTGATAGGGCCCCTGCTCGTCGCGGCCTTCCCGCCACAGCAGCCCGCGGCCGTCGTTCATGCGCTGGCAGATTTCATCGTCCTCCACCGCCGTTTCGTCATAGGCCCGCTGCTCGGCTTCGATGAACTCCGGTTCAAACAGGGCAATTTCCTCCGGGTAATAGAACTCCACGATGTTTGAGCACTTCTCCGGACCGCGCGGCACGATCGTCGATATCACCAGCACATGGGGATACCATTCGACCATGATGTTCGGGTAATACGTGAGCCAGATCGCGCCGTATGCCGGCGCTTCGCCGTTGCGGTAGTTCAATACCATTTCGTGCCAGCGCCGGTACACCTCGCTGCCCGGGCGCGACAACGACTTGTTGACGCCCACCGTCTGCACGCTGTACCAATCGCCAAATTCCCAGGCGAGCTGGCCGCAATCGACAAACTTGCCGAGGCCAGGATGAAACGGTTCAACGTGGTAGTCCTCCAGATAGACCTCGATGAAGGTCTTCCAGTTGAAGTTGTATTCGGTGATTTGCACCTTGTTCAAAACGTGGCCGGCGAAATCGAGGTCCTTGACGCAGCCCAGTTTGCCGAGATCCCCGGCAATGTCGCGCGGCCCCTGAAAAAGCAGGCCATTCCATTTCTGCAGCGGTTTGCGCGGCAGGTCGAGGCAAGGTTGCTGCGGAAAATGCGGCGCGCCCAGCAGCCTGCCTTCGCCATCGTAAGTCCACCGATGGATGGGGCAAACGATGTTGCCGCTCGCCAGCCGGCCACTGCCCTTGAGCATCACCGCCTGGCGATGGCGGCAGATGTTTGATACCAGGTCGACACGCGCGCCGTTGTTCACCAGCGCCCATGCGCCGTCGGTCATTTCCAGCGCGCGAAAATCGTTGGCCTGCGGGACCATCAGCTCGTGACCGACATATCCCGGGCCGCGTTTGAAAAAAACCTCGAGTTCCCGCGCATGAATGACTGGATCAAAATACCAGCTGACCGGCAACTGGGTCGCGACGGGCGAAAGCTCACGCGCACCGAGCAATTTGGACATAGTCCTTACCTCCAATTATTTGCGCGCAGCTACCGGACAGGGCAAAAGCGGCCGCAAACCAACCAAAGTAAAAACAACACCCGGGCAAATGAGTTTGTTAGCTTTTAACTCTACAGACTCCGTCCCGTAGAACGAATCTCCTGGCGGAGACCCACGAAATGGAACGGCAATTCTGCCCCAAAGGCCTTGAAAGGGCAAGGAATTTTGCCGTTAAGCCGCGTCAGGACATCGGTTCTGATCATCTTTATCGTGGACTGGAAGCCCCTGATTACGCTATGATTTCGGATTGATTTCCCGATCTCGCGCGCACCGCGCCATTCCCTCGCACATTCCCTCGCACATGGCCAAGGCTCCCGCTTCCACACCGAAAAATTTTGAAGCCGCGCTGGCTGAACTTGACCAGTTGGTGGAAAAAATGGAGAGCGGCCAGTTGCCGCTTGAAGAATCGCTGTCGGCTTATCAGCGCGGCACCGACCTGCTCAAGTTTTGCGAGGTGGTCCTGAAGGACGCCGAACAGAAAATCAAGGTCCTCGACGGCGGCGAACTAAAAGATTTGACGCCCTGATCGAACCAAAGAAAATGTCCGATTTCCAGGAATGGTCCCGCAGCATCGCGGGCGAGATGGAGCGTACGCTCGAGTCCCTGCTGCCCGCCGCGACAAGCGAACCGCGGCGCCTGCACGACGCCATGCGCTACGCCACACTGGGCGGTGGCAAACGCGTGCGGCCGATGCTCGCGCATGGCGCGGGGCTGGTCAGCGGCGCCGCGATCGACAACGTGCGAAGGGTGTCCGCGGCCGTCGAATTCATCCATGCCTATTCGCTGGTCCACGATGACATGCCCTGCATGGACAACGACATCCTGCGCCGCGGCAAGCCGACCTGCCACGTCGAGTTCGACGAGGCCACGGCGTTGCTGGCGGGGGATGCCCTGCAGGCACTCGCGTTTGAACTGATGGTGGCGCCGGGTTTGACGGGCGCCCCGGAACGGCAACTGGACATGCTGCAGGTCTTTTCCCGCGCCTGCGGCTCGCGCGGAATGGCCGGTGGACAGGCCATCGATCTCGCCAGTGTCGGGCGCCAGATCACGCTGCCGGAACTGGAATTCATGCACATCCTCAAGACCGGCGCGCTGATTCGTGCCTCGGTGGTATTGGGCGCGATGTGCGGCCATGCCCTGCCTGCGGAGAAACTGGACAAGCTCGACCACTACGGCAAATGCATTGGCCTGGCCTTTCAGGTAGTGGACGACATACTCGATTGCGAGTCTAATACTGAAAAACTGGGCAAGACGGCGGGAAAAGACCTGGACGCCAATAAACCGACGTACGTGAGCCTGATGGGCATTGCGCCCGCGAAGCGATTTGCCGAGGAACTGCTGGGTGGCGCACTCGATGCCTTGAATACCTTTGATGACCGGGCGGACCGGTTGCGGCAACTGGCCGCATTCATCGTCCGGCGTCAGCACTAGACCTGCAACTGCAACGAAACACAAAAGCATGAACGCCAAATATCCGCTGCTGGACAAGATCAACGACCCCGCCGATCTGCGCAAGCTCGATCGGCGCGATCTGCCCGCGTTGTCGGTGGAATTGCGCGAATTCATCGTCGAGTCGGTGTCCGCCACCGGGGGGCATTTTTCGTCGAATCTGGGCACGGTAGAACTGACCATTGCGCTGCACTATGTCTTCAATACGCCGGAAGACCGCCTGGTGTGGGATGTCGGCCACCAGACTTACGGACACAAGATCCTGACCGGGCGCCGCGCGGGCATGCCGAAATTGCGCCAGAAAGGCGGCATCGCCGGTTTTCCGCGCCGCGAGGAGAGCGCCTACGACACCTTTGGCACCGCGCATTCGTCCACCTCGATCTCGGCGGCGCTGGGCATGGCGGTCGCCGCGCGCATGGCGGGATCGACACGCAAGGCGATCGCCATCATCGGCGACGGTGCCATCACCGCCGGGATGGCGTTTGAAGCCATGAACAATGTGGGGCGGGAAAATGTCATCGTCATTCTGAACGACAACGACATGTCGATCTCGGAATCGATCGGCGCCCTCAACAACTACCTGGCGAAGTTGCTGTCCGGACGTTTCTATGCCAACACCAAGAAGACCGCCGAGAAGGTCCTTCAACACACGCCGACCTTCAAGGAAATCGCCAAGCGCGTCGAAGAACATGCCAAGGGCATGATCACGCCCTCGACCATGTTCGAGGAATTCGGCTTCAACTATGTCGGCCCGATCGACGGGCACAATGTCGATGTGCTGGTCGATACGCTGAACAACATCAAGCAGCTCGATGGCCCGCAGTTCCTGCACGTCGTGACCCGCAAGGGGCAGGGTTACAAGCTGGCGGAAGACGACCCGATTCACTACCATGCCGCGTCGGGCAAGTTCGATCCGAAGATCGGCATCGCGAAGCCCGCGCCCGCGCCGGATGCGAAGCCGAAGCCAACCTACACGCAGATCTTCGGCGAATGGCTTTGCGACATGGCGCGCGCCGACAAGCGCCTGATCGGCATTACGCCGGCGATGCGCGAAGGCTCGGGAATGGTCAAATTCTCGCAGGAGTTTCCGGATCGCTATTTCGACGTCGCCATCGCCGAGCAACATGCGGTGACCTTTGCGGCCGGCCTGGCCGCGGACGGCATGAAACCGGTGGTCGCCATCTACTCGACTTTCCTGCAGCGCGGCTACGATCAGTTGATTCACGATGTGGCCCTGCAAAACCTCCCGGTGGTCTTTGCGCTCGACCGTGGCGGCCTGGTAGGCGCGGACGGACCCACGCACCACGGCGCGTTTGACCTTTCATTCCTTCGCTGCATTCCCAATATGACGGTGATGGCGCCGGCCGACGAAAACGAATGCCGGCAGATGCTCTATACCGGCTTCACGCTGTCCACGCCGAGCGCGATACGCTATCCGCGCGGCGCCGGTCCCGGCGTTGCGCTGCAAGCGGCGATGACTGCCCTGCCGGTGGGCAAGGGCGTGCTGGTGCGCGACGTCAAGGGCTATGAAGCCAAGCGCATTGCGATCCTGGCATTCGGTTCAATGCTGAAACCCGCCACCGACTGTGGCGAAGAACTCAATGCCGCCGTTGCCAACATGCGCTTCGTCAAGCCGATCGACCACGAGCTGATTTTCAGGCTCGCCACCACTCACGACTACCTCGTGACCGTTGAGGAAAACGTGGTGATGGGGGGAGCCGGCAGCGCCGTCGCCGAATCACTGGCGGCACAGGAATTGAATGTGCCGCTGCTGCAACTGGGCCTGCCCGACAGTTTCGTCGAACACGGCGATCCGGCGGTCCTGCTGGCCGACTGCGGGCTGAATCGTGACGGCATCACACAATCCATCAGACGCTGGCTCACACGGACCGCTGGCGCGACGGTCACGCCGAGGAAGGCCGTCAGTTGAGCGGGTGTTGAATCTTCCCGCCGGCGCGCCATTCGCGCCGCCTCACATTTTTCCCCCACTCCCCTACTCTCCCAGGTAAACATCATGAAATATCTCGCCCTTGTCTTCGCCGCATCGACGCTTGCCGGCGCTGCCTTTGCCCAGACCGCGCCCTCCCCGCCGGAACCGGCCGCGCCGAAACACAATTGCGTCAAGCCGGTGATCATCGATATGTCGAAGAAGATCACCGAGCCGCAGATGGCCGCTTTTGTCGCTTCGCTGAACAAATACAAGGAGTGCTCGGAAGGCTACGCGCAGGCACAGCAAAAGGAAGCGGAGCGCGTGCAGAAAGCGGCGCAGGTCACCGCTCAGGCACTGGTCGCCGCCGGCAATGTGGCGATCAAGGAGTACAACGATTTTGTCGAGGAAGCCGGCAAGGTCATGGCCGCGAAGCCGACGCCCCCAAAAGCGCCTGAAGAGGTGCAGGAACGAGGAAGCGTCGATACCGTTCCGTCTCGGATTCCAAGGAAGAATTGAAACCGGCGCGCTGCCCCCGCGCCAGTTTGCCGCTGGCGTAGCCGATCTGCAGATTGAGTTGATCGCCCGCCTTCGACGTATTTGCCCAGCCGATGACGTGATCGCGCCATAGCAGCGGCAATGCATAGTAGCCGAGCGTGCGTTTGGACGCCGGCGTGTACGCCTCGAATCGGTAGGCCCATCCCCAAAGATGTTCGAAGCGCAGCCGATCCCACACCAGGGGATCGAACGGCGCCAGGAAGCGCACCTCGTCCGCGTTGGCTTCCGGCACGGTTTCATGAGCAGGCCACAGGTAAGCCAGGCCATCCACGCTGGCGCGCCGGTATTTTCCGCGCCTGACCAGCAAGTCGATCCGTCGCGCGAAATCGACATCCGGTTTATGGGAGCCCATCATGCTGATGACCCGCATCAGGGAACGCTCCGCCATCGGCGCGTACAGCTCAATGAGCAATCCGATGATTCCATCCGCGCGGGCGGCGGGAGAGAGCGTTGAGCTTCGCGGTGGCGCCAGCGCATATACACGTTGGCCTTTTTCACGCCGGCGAACATGCGCGATGCCTTCTCGGTGCAGGGCATCAAGCATCAGCGTGGTGGCGGATGATGTGCCGCCCCAGCCGTTGATGCGCGCCCCCGCGCCCAGCACCCGTTCAACCTCGCGGGGATGTGCCTCGCCTTGTTCGTCGAGAAAATTCCGCAGTTTTCGCCGCAACGGCCGATGCGCTTCAATGAACTCCCGCCAGCGCGTCGACAGCGTGCGCGGATAGAGCAGCGCGCGATGTTCCGCCGGAAAGAAACCATAGTTGTGCAGCACGTCCTCGATGACCGGCAGATGCGGATAACGGCTCTCCAGGTCATCGATTCGATAGCCGGCGACCCGCTGCCGCAGGATCAGGTCCTGCGCGCGTGCCGGGGCGCGAATCGGGTCGGCCTGCAAATACCCCAGCCGGCGAATCGCGCCGAGCAGGTCGAGGGGTTCGCCAAATGCGCGCGCGACGGCGTAACGGCGCAGCTCGGCCAGCGTCATTCCGCGACATCCGGCAGCGGCTGCACCGTGACGGCGGCACCGGTTCGAATCCATCCGCCCTCAAGTACCCGGGCGGTCATACCGCCGTGCCCGCGCATCGCGTTGTAGCCGCCCGCCCCCAACTGTGATTCCATGAGCGAGCAGGGATGGCACTCGCCGGTCACTTCCAGCAACGCATCGCCAATCCGGAATGCGTGGCCTTTCAGCGCGAGCAGATTGATCCCCGACACCACAATATTGCGGCGCACCCGCGACGCATCGATGACTGTGCCGCGCAACAGTTTACCGACCACAGCCAGGTGTTCCGCCTGGATCAGCGTCACCTGGCGGCGGTTGCCGGGGCGCGACTTCCCGGCGCTACGGTCGCCGGCCAGGCCGCGACCGGCAATGGCCTCGACGCAATCGAGCACCTGCATAGCCATGCGCGGGGCGGGGCGCACACCGATCCAGACCACTTGCCCCGGGTGCGGAAACGCCGACATCAGTTCGCGCAAACCGGTCGGGATCATCGCTATTTCACAACGCTCTTGTCCTGGCCGAACATGATCCGGCGGGTCGCATCGTCAATGACCGGCGGGCCCGGGTCGGGCCGCACCTCTTTGGCGCGCGCATAGGCCCGAAGCGTCGCCGGCCGCGCCTTGATGGCCGCGTGCCATCGCGCCAGCTGCGGAAAGTCGCGCATGTCCTGTCCCTGGCGTTCGGGTATCAGCCAGGGGTAGGCCGCCATGTCAGCGATGCTGTACTGCTCGCCGACGATGAAATCGCGGCCGGACAGGCGCTTGTCGAGCACCGCATAGAGTCGTGACGTTTCCTTGACGTAGCGCTCGATCGCATACGGAATCTTCTCCGGCGCGTACTGGCTGAAATGATGATTCTGGCCCAGCATCGGTCCCAGCCCGCCCATCTGCCACATCAGCCACTCGAGCGTTTCGACCTGGCCGCGCAGATCCTTCGGGATGAACTTGCCGGTCTTGCCGGCCAGGTACAGCAGGATCGCGCCGGATTCGAACACGCTGATCGGCGCGCCGCCATCGGCCGGCGCGTGATCGACGATTGCCGGCATGCGGTTGTTCGGCGATATCTTCAGGAACGCCGGATTGAACTGGTCGCCCTTGCCGATGTTCACCGCCTTCAGGTTGTAGGCCAGTCTGGCTTCTTCAAGAAACAGCGTGATCTTGTGGCCGTTGGGCGTGGGCCAGTAATAGAGGTCGATCATGGTTGTCCTTTCTTTGCACAATCGTCAGGAATCGAGCGTCATGACAGGTTTGAGAGCTGTCGTCCCAGCGGAGGCTGGGACCCAGTCCCGCCAACATCACTTTAGAGCGGCTTGTATAGTCAGATTGTGCATAGGGCTGGGTCCCAGCCTCCGCTGGGACGACGAACAATTGAATTTTCAAGTGGGCCCATTAGTGCATTTCCTTTCGAAAAATGGAATGCGACATCACTTGCCGAATGCGCCAACGCCGGCGCGTTTGTATTGATCCGGCCATGCCAAGGATACGCCCAGCGCGCCGGCGGCGTGACGCGGCCAATAGGGATCGCGCAGCATGGCGCGGGCCAGGAATACACAATCGGCATCGCCGTCCGCGATGATCTGTTCTGCCTGCACCGGCTCGGTGATCAGCCCCACGGCACCCACCGGCACGCCGGCGCCGGCGCGGATGGCGCGGGCAAACGGCACCTGATACCCCGGCCGAATGGTCATCTTCGCGTCGGCAACGTTGCCGCCCGACGACACGTCGATCAGGTCGATGCCCAAGGCTTTCGCGCGCCCGCAGAATTCGATCGACTGGTCGATATCCCATCCGCCTTCTTGCCAGTCGCTGGCGGAAATACGCAGGAACACCGGCAGATGTTTTGGCCAGGTGTCGCGCACGGCCGCGCAGACCTGCAACGGGAAACGCATGCGGTTTTCCTGCGAGCCGCCGTATTCATCGGCGCGCAGGTTGGAGACCGGCGAGAGAAATTCGTGTAACAGATACCCGTGTGCGCCGTGAATCTCCGCCACCTCGAATCCCGCTTGCAGCGAGCGTTTCGCGGCGTCGACAAACGCATCCACGGTTGCCTTGATTTCCGCGTGGGTCATTTCACGCGGTTGTGGATAAGCAGGAGAAAATGCGACATTGCCCGGCCCGATCACCGGCCAGCCGCCTTGGCCGACATCGACCTTGCCGGAACCTCGCCAGGGTGAAAAGGTGGAAGCCTTGCGCCCGGCGTGCGCGATCTGAATCCCCGCCACCGCGCCCTGCGCCTTGATGAACGCGGCAATGGGTTTCCACGCACTCACCTGTGCATCGTTCCAGATGCCGGCATCTTCCGGCGAGATCCTGCCTTCCGGCGTCACCGACGCCGCTTCGGTGATCACCAGTCCGGCGCCACCGACGGCGCGCGAACCAAGGTGAACGAGGTGCCAGTCGTCCGGCACACCATCCTCGCAGCTGTATTGACACATGGGGGAGACGAAAACGCGGTTCCGGAAAGTCAGTTCGCGCAGTTGAAGCGGGCTAAAAAGCTGGGACATGATTGACCAATGCAATGGGAGTGAGCTGGATTCTAGTTCAGCGGATACGAGACAATAGCCCATCACAAAGAAAAAACATCATGACGGCAGGCATGCAATCTCTTATCGTCCAGGCGGGTCCACGCGCCCTGAAGCATTTGCGCGAGCACGGTTTGCGCCCGCAGGACATCGACATTGTCCCGGGCGCAGCCGGTGGCCCCAAAGGTCTGGGACTTGCCCGATTGGACGAACATATCTTCGCCGACTGGCTGCCCACTGGATTTGCCCAACGCACCCGGCCGATCGACCTGATCGGCTCGTCCATCGGCGCGTGGCGTTTTGCCGCCGTGTGCCGCGGCCACACGCCTGAGGAAACCCGCACAACGCTAAGGGCCTTTGCTGCCGCCTACAGCGAACAAAAATATCCGCGCAAGATCGACGCCGACTTTGTCACCGCCTACGCACGCGACCTGATCGACAATCTGTTCAAGGGTCATGAGACCGAATTACTGTCGCACCCGATTTACCGCCTGAATGTGCTGGTGGTGCGTGGCAAGGGAATCCTGCAACGTGAGGCGCGCGGACGCTCGCACGCCGGCTTCGCCATGGCGGCGCTGGCCAACGCCGTCGGCCGCCCCCACCTGCGGCATTTCCTGGATCGCACCTGGTTTCACGCTGGCGCGGGCGACGCAAACGGCGGCATTGGCTTTCAGGGAAACTGGGATAAATTCCACACCCACCACGTCGCGCTCTCGCCGGAAAATATCGGCGATGCACTCATTGCATCGGGATCGATTCCGCTGGTGCTGCGTGGCGTCACCCGGATTGCCGGTGCACCGGCCGGCACCTATTGGGACGGCGGCATCATCGATTACCACCTTCACCTGCCCTACCCGCGTTCCACCGGGTTGGTGCTGTATCCCCATTTCACGGACCGCATCGTGCCCGGCTGGCTGGATAAAGCCCTGCCGTGGCGCAAGGCCAGCGGCGCGTGGTTGGATAACGTGATTCTCGTTTCACCTTCACGCGAATACTTGAACCGCCTGCCGCTGAGGAAGCTGCCGGATCGCAATGACTTCAAGCGCTTCGTCGACGATTACGAAGGCCGGCTCAAGTACTGGCGCTTTGCGATGGATGAAAGCGAGCGGCTGGCGGAGGAGTTTCGGGCGCTGTGTGAGTCGGACAAGTTGATTGGGCAGGTGCGTGGGTTTTAGCGAATTGCCTGTGTCACTTCCTCACACCCGGCGCCTCCACTGCCAATCCCGCCGCCCGCACCCCCAGATACAACTCCAGCGCCAGCAAATCCGCCGAACCATACGCCGGCATCTCGGCGCGCAATCCAAAATAGCAGGCGCGCAACCGCCGTTGCAGCGAACCAATTTTCTGCCACTCGAATCGATACGCGGGATAACCGGTGCCATGTCCCTGGCTGATCGTGTCGGTCAACAATTGCCGGCCCCAGTTGGCCTGATGGCAATGGGTACAGGCAAGATTGAGCTGGCCCCTACGTTGCCGATACAAACGCTGCCCCTGTTCGTAGACCGGGCGCGCAGCGTCATCCAAATTGACCGACATCGGCATGCCGTGCGACTGTCGAGCCACATAGGTGGTCAATGCCAGCAGTTCATCGGACTCGTACGCTAACGCAGGCGACTTCTGCCGCTCGGTGGTGCAGTAATTGATCTGACCTTCGAGATTCAGCACGCGCCCGGCAACGGACTGGAATCGTGGATAGCGCGTGGCAACGCCCTTCATCGCCTGTACGGGCTCACGATGACAATCCGCGCAGGATTTTCGGGAATCTCCGCGTGGCGTGCGCCATAGTTGCTCGCCCTGCGATACCCACAGCATCGCCGGGTTGGCGAAATCGTCAGCCTGCAGCTTGCGCATATCCGCAGGTTGAAAGTCGCTGCCGGATTTCAGCGGGGTCGGGATCTGCGAATTGGCGACACTCGCGCCTGCAACCAGCCACAGCAGGAGCCCGGCTCTCCACATCGATCAGGCCACGTCGAGCCGGGCGCGAACCGACCCTTTTTCGCCGAGATCGTCTTCCCAGTTCATTTCGATATCGCCGGTCATGTCGGCGCGAAGGGAAAATTCGACGTAGGGATTGGCGGCGATACCGCTTCCCAGTTCTGCGCGCCAGACTTCGCGGCCGGCATAGCGGCAGACCACAAACCGGATCAGGTTCTTCGCGACGGGACGGCCCTGCGTGTCCATTTGAAATCCGGTTTCCATCGGGTGCTGAATCACCAGGCGCACCGGCACCGCCTCGCCGCGCCTGGCCTTCGACTGAACACTGAGCCGGGCGAGTGCCATCAGGTTCCGTCGATACAGGCGGAAATACTGACAACCACATCGGCGCGGCCGGCGCGCGCGCTGCCGTCTGCCATGACCGCGATGGCCATGACCTCCTGGCTACCGCCAAGGCGAATTCGCGTGGTCCATGACGCGCGCGCCATCAACGGGCTCAGCGCAATGCTGGCCACCAACGGGCGCGGGTTGCGCGGCGCGATCAGGTGAATGCTCTTGACGATATCGCTGCCCGACATCGCACTCTCCACGTCGATGCTGACTGGCACCGAAAAACCGGTATCGGCCAGCTCGGGGATGGTGAGGCGGATACCGCCTTCCGTCAGTTTCGCGTTACCGGAGAGACGCTTGATCAACGCCGGTAAATCATTGTCGGCCGCAATGATGGCACCACCCGATTTCGCCACCAGCGGCAACAAGGCGGTACCCGCAATCAAGCCCAGGACGCGCCGGCGGCGAGTCTGCAATGATTTCATTTCAGCGTCCCCAGCCAGGCGACCACATCCTCAACCTGCTGGGCGCTCAACACCGGTTGCCCGCGATAGCGTGACGCCACGTTGCTCAAACCATCTGTACGATGAAATGCCGGCATCGCCGCATCGGGGTTGACACGCGTGATATCGACAACACGCAGGCGAAGTTGTGCAGCATTCAATCGGGCCCCAACTCCCTGCGCGGGTGGGCCGATGTTTCCGGATGCGGCCAGGCCCGGCGCGGAATGGCATAACACGCAATTGCCGGCATCGCGGGACGCAAAAATTTCACGGCCGCGCATGGCATCACCGGGAATAGCGGTTAGCGGTGCCTCAATCGTATCTTTGGCGGAATGAAAACTTGCACACGCGGTGAATGTACTGATGATACCTGTGGCGAACATTAGCCAAACTCCAGCACTGGCGCGCCTTTTCAGGCATTTATGGCCTGAAAAGCGCGCCAGTGCTGGAGTTTGTGCCATTTTTTTTGTGGGTACCAGCTAGCCACTCACAACGGTGGCCGGCGCTACCTGACGACCTTCAGTGCACGCCCGATCGCGACCAGTGCTGCAAAAAACGCGACGGCAATGACCATCGCGAGCAGCGCCGTGGTCAGTGCCAGCGGAATGCCATTCAGCCCCAATGCCGTCATCGCCAGCCATGCCAGCCACACCGCCGGCGCGGCGGAAGCGACGATGGAAAGTACGCTGAGAAAGTAGGATTTCATCGGTGAAGGAAAGTGAGTGTAGGAACCCTTTGCATGGGGTGTCATTGTGCGCCCGTTCATTTTGAATTTTTATTAATTCTATCGTTGATCAAACTGGAATGCCGGCTGCGAGATCAGGTGTTGGGCGCCAGCCAACGCTCCGCCATCGGCACCGGCCAGTCCTTGCGCGCCGCGTAGTCCACAAGTTGGTCGCGGTCAATCTTGCCGACCGCGAAATATTGCGATTGCGGGTGCGAAAAATAGAACCCGGATACCGCGGCAGTCGGCCACATGGCAAAACTGTCCGTAAGGGAAATACCGGCCTTTTCCGGCGCCTGCAGCAACGCGAACATGGGTCCCTTCTCCGAATGTTCGGGACAGGCCGGATAACCCGGCGCGGGCCGGATCCCGGCGTATTTCTCGGCGATCATGTCCGCGCCGGAAAGCGCCTCGTCGGGCGCGTAGCCCCAGTACTCGCGCCGCACCTTCCAATGCAGTTGTTCGGCAAACGCTTCGGCCAGGCGATCGGCCAGCGCCTTGATCATGATGGCGCTGTAGTCGTCGTGGGCCGCCTCAAAGGCCTTGGCGCGTTCGTCGCAACCCAGGCCGGCGGTCACGGCAAATGCCCCCATATAGTCGCGGAGTCCCGATTCCTTTGGCGCAATGAAATCCGCCAGGCATTGATTGGGATTGCCGGCGGGTTTTTCGTTTTGCTGGCGCAGATGGTGGACGGTCGCGAGCGGCGCGGAACGCGATTCGTCGGCATAAATTTCAATGTCGTCGCCTGCGCTGTTGGCGGGCCAGAACCCGACCACCGCATTGGCAGTGAGCCAGCGGCCCTTGATGATCTGGTCGAGCATTTTCTGCCCGTTGGCAAACACTTCGCGCGCCGCCGCTCCGACCGTGGCATCGTCGAGAATCTGCGGGTACTTTCCCCACAAGTCCCAGGTTTGAAAGAACGGCCCCCAGTCGATGAACTCGACCAGTTCTTCGAGCGGATAGTTCCTGACGGGCTTTACACCGATGAAGGAGGGCTTGGGTGGAACGTAACCGTTCCAGTCGATCGGGGTGCGGTTGGCCCGCGCGGCCGCCAACGGCACCAGCTTCACGCCCTTCTTGCCGGCGTGCTGTTCGCGCACCTTGACGTAGTCGTTGCGCACCGACTGCACGTAACCGTCCTTCAGTTCATCGGAGAGCAGATTGCTGCAGACGCCCACCGCGCGTGACGCATCGGGCACCCACACCACCGGCCCATGGTAATTCGGCTCGACCTTCACCGCCGTGTGCGTGCGCGACGTAGTGGCGCCACCGATCAGCAATGGAATGGTGAAACCGCGCCGTTCCATTTCCTTGGCGACATGCGCCATTTCCTCCAGCGACGGCGTGATCAGCCCTGATAAGCCGACAATGTCCGCTTTCTCGGCAATGGCGGCATCGAGAATCCTGTCGCAGGCCACCATCACGCCGAGATCCACGACTTCATAGTTGTTGCATTGCATCACCACGCCAACGATGTTCTTGCCGATATCGTGCACATCGCCTTTCACCGTGGCCATCACGATCTTGCCCTTGGCTTTGGAATTTTCGCTGCCCAGCAGGCGTTTTTCTTCCTCGATGTACGGAATCAGGTGCGCCACCGCCTGCTTCATCACCCGCGCCGACTTCACCACTTGCGGCAGAAACATCTTGCCCGCGCCGAACAGGTCGCCAACCACGTTCATGCCGTCCATCAGCGGGCCCTCGATGACGTTGATGGGCCGGCCGCCGGCCGCCTTGACCTTGAGGCGCACTTCCTCGGTGTCGTCGACGATGTAGGTGGTGATGCCGCGCACCAGTGCGTGCGAGAGGCGCGCTTCGGCCGGCTGATCGCGCCAGGCCAGGTCTTCAACGTTTTCCTTCTTTTGCCCTTTGTACTGCTCCGCATAGGTCACCAGGCGGTCGGTCGCATCGGCCCGGCGATTGAACAGCACGTCTTCCACGCGCTCCAGCAACTCCTTCGGTATGTCGTCGTAGACGCCCAGCTGCCCCGCGTTGACGATGCCCATGGTCATACCGGCCTTGCCGGCGTGATACAGGAAGGCTGTGTGTATGGCTTCACGCACCGGCTCATTGCCGCGGAACGAGAACGACACGTTCGACACACCGCCGCTCACCTTGGCCAGCGGCAGGTTGCCGCGAATCCACTCGGTCGCGCGGATGAAGTCGATGCCATATGTGGCGTGTTCCTCGATGCCTGTGGCGACCGCGAAGATATTCGGGTCGAAGATGATGTCTTCCGGTGGGAAGCCGACTTCTTCGGTCAGGATCTTGTAGGAACGCGCACAGATCTCGGTCTTGCGCTCATACGTATCGGCCTGGCCCTTTTCATCGAAGGCCATCACGATCACGGCCGCACCGTAACGCCGCGCCAATTTGGCGCGCTCGATGAATTCGGGAATGCCTTCCTTCATTGAGATCGAATTGACGATCGACTTGCCCTGCACGCATTTCAGACCGGCCTCGATCACGCTCCACTTGGAACTGTCGATCATGATCGGTACCCGCGAAATATCGGGCTCGCTGGCGATCAGGTTGAGGAACCGGGTCATCGCCGCCTGCGAGTCCAGCATCGCCTCGTCCATGTTGATGTCGATGACCTGCGCGCCGTTTTCCACCTGCTGGCGGGCCACCGCCAGTGCGCCGCTGTAATCGCCATTGAGGATGAGCTTGGCAAACGCCCGGGAACCGGTGACATTGGTGCGTTCGCCGACATTCAGGAACAGTGAATCGTCGCCGATGTTGACGGCCTCCAGGCCCGACAGGCGCAGGCGTTTTTCAATTTTCGGCACATGGCGCGGCTTGAATGGCGCGACGATCGCGGCGATCGCCCTGATGTGCGGGGGCGTGGTGCCGCAGCAACCGCCGGTGATGTTGAGCCAGCCGGCCTCCGCCCACTCGCGGATGAAGGCCGCAGTCTGTTCCGGTAATTCATCGTATTCCGCCATCGCGTTGGGCAACCCGGCGTTGGGGTGCGCGGAAACATAGCAATCGGCCTTCTCCGCGAGCTCCTCCACGTGCGGGCGCAACTCCTTTGCTCCCAGCGCGCAGTTGAAGCCGATCGACAGCGGGTTGGCGTGCCGCACCGAGTTGTAGAACGCTTCCACCACCTGCCCGGACAGCGTGCGCCCGGAGGCATCGGTGATGGTGCCGGAGATCATCACCGGCAGGCGATGTTCATGAACGAGCCCACGCGCTTCGAACTCCTCCTCCACCGCGAAAATAGCGGCCTTTGCGTTCAACGTGTCAAAAATGGTTTCGATGAGGATGATGTCGGCGCCGCCGTCGATCAGGCCGCGTGTGGCTTCGCGATAGGCATCCTTCACTTCGTCGAAATTCACCGCCCGGAATCCGGGGTCGTTGACATCCGGCGAGAGCGACAGCGTGCGATTCATCGGGCCCAGTACGCCGGCGACAAACCGCGGCTTCGCGGGTGATTCGAGTGACATCGTATCCGCGACCTCGCGGGCCAGTTTCGCGCCTTCGACATTCAGCTCATAGGCCAGCGACTGCATGTCGTAGTCGGCCATCGAAACAGCTGTCGAATTGAAGGTATTGGTCTCGAGGATGTCGGCGCCTGCCTCCAGGTACAGCCGGTGAATTTCACGGATGACCTGCGGGCGCGTAAGCGTCAGCAAATCATTGTTGCCGCGCACGTCCTTGGCCCAGTCCGCAAAGCGTTCACCGCGATATTCGGTCTCGGTAAGCCGGTAGCGCTGGATCATCGTACCCATGGCGCCATCGAGCACGAGGATGCGCTGTGCGAGCGCGCGCTCGAGTGCAGCGGTGCGGGCGGGTCGATCGGAAAGGGTGTGGTCCATAGTCATTGATTCCTGTCATCCTGAACGCAGCGAAGGATCCCTGATTTCGCAATTCACGCGCAGAGACCCTTTGCTGCGCTCAGGATGACTTTGTCATTTGGGTAACTGTGAGGCGATCCAGCTGTCGATCTTCGCTTCCAGCAGGTGCAGCGGCAGCGCGCCATCGCTCAGCACCTGGTCGTGGTAGTCCTTCAGGCTGAATTTGGCGCCGAGCTTGCTCCTCGCACGCTCACGCAATTCCTGAATCTTCAGCGAGCCGATCTTGTAGGCCAATGCCTGGCCGGGCCAGGCCATGTAACGCTCGGTGGCGCGGCGTGCTTCATTTTCCGAGTAACCCTGCATTTCCATCATGTACTTGATGCTTTGCTCGCGGGTCCAGCCCTTGGTGTGCAGGCCGGTGTCGGTCACCAGCCGCACCGCGCGCAGCAGCTCATCCGACAAATGCCCCAGGTAGAAATTGGGGTCCTCGTACAGTCCCATCTCGCGTCCCAGCGTTTCGGCATACAGGGCCCAGCCCTCGGTATAGGCGGTAATGTGGCCATGCTGACGAAACTTCGGCAATGGCAACTCCTGCTGCATGGCCAGGTGGAAGTGATGCCCGGGCTGGCCCTCATGAATGAACAGGGTGGCCATCAGGCTGCTGGGATGCTTGGCCGGGTCCTCGATCACCACGTAAAACACACCGGGCCGCGAGCCATCGGTCGCCGGAGAAGAGTAGTGGTCGGAGGCGGTCGAACGGGACAATTCCGGCTCGGGCCGAATTTCCAGCGGTGCTTTGGGCGTACGGCCAAACAAGTCCGGCAGCTTGGCCATGATGCGTTTGTTCAGCGCCGCGTAGGCGTCAAGCGCTTCCTGTTCGGTCTTGAACGGGTAACTTGCAGGTAGCGCATCATGCCATTTGAAGAACTCGGACAACGTGCCGGTGAATTTGTACGCCGCCTTTACCTTTTCCATTTCACCGCGAATGCGCGCAACTTCCTTCAGCCCCAGCGCATGAATCTCGTCCGGTTTCATTTTGGTGGTGGTGTAGTAGCGCACCAGATGCTCGTACCAGACCTTGCCGTTCGGCAACGCATCGATGCCGACGCTGGTGCGGCACTTGGGCAGATATTCCTTGTTCAGGAATTCCACCAGCCGTTTCATGGCCGGTACCAGCCGGGTTTCGATGGCGACGCGGTATTCGGCGGATATTGCCTCGCGATCGGCGGCACTGAAGGAGGCCGGCATGATACGTATCGCCTGATTGAAAGTGCTTTTCTCCAGATCGGCGGTGGCGAGTGCTTCCAGCGCGGGCAGCGTCCGTTCAATCAGTACCCGCGGTTGCACCACGCCGCGCTGGATACCGGCACGCATGTTGATGATGGCCTGGTCCACCCATTTCGGCAGCTTGTCGAGGCGCTTGAGATAGTTCCGGTAATTGGCAACGGTTTTCAACGGCTGGATATTCTGTCCGTTGCCCAATTGTGCGATATACACCGGCAGGCCGCCGTACTGGTCGAGTGGCAGGAGGTCATCGGGGAAGCGCATCAAATCAAGCCGCGATTTGACTTCGTCTTCCAGCAGCGAACGCGTAAGCTGATCCGCTGGTGAAAGCAGCTTCACGTTCAGCGCCGCCTGTTCACGTTGCACCCTTAACAGCAGGTTGCGCTGTTTCACGCGGTGCAGCGGCACGATATCAATTTCCAGCTCGCCCTCATAACGTGCGTCGCCGGTAACCTGCGTGCCCTCAAGCGGGTTCAAGGTCAGGCGGTCCTGAAAATAGCGCTCGGCGATCGCCGCCAGCTTCTCGCCCTCCGTCAGTTTTGCCGGCGTGGTGCTGCCGGTGACGGGTTGAGCCGTCAAACCCGGCGCAACCGCGCCGAGCACCAGGCCCAGGATGATTGCCGCGGAATTCAGTCTGTATGTCGACATTGTTGCTCCAGAAACGAAAAAACCTGCCCGCAAAGTGGGACAGGTCTCAGTGGAAATCGCTGTCTCGCTTTAGCCGGATTTAGGGTTCACAAGCACCCAGCGCCCGCAAGCTGAAGGAACGTGAAGTTCCGGTCAAATCGGCGCATGAAGGTCATTTTACGCTGTTGTGTGGGGCGTTGCCAACCAGGCCAGCGCGAGCGTGGTCAGTGCCTTGACGCCCACTTTCAGCCCGCTTTCGTCGACGAAAAAACGCGGACTGTGGTTGGACGGCGCGTATTTGCATTCCTGGTCATGCGGCGTGCAACCGATGAAGAAGAAGAATCCCGGCACTTCCTGCTGGTAATAGGCGAAATCTTCGGCGCCGCAGGTTTTCGGGCAAATGCCGACATTTTCCTCGCCGGCGGCACGTTTCAGCATCGGCACCGACCAGTCGGTCAGCCGTGCGTCATTGACGGTTACTGGATAACCGGTGGCGATGTGTACGTTTGCCTTGGCCCCGCCCGATTCCGCGATCAGTGTGGTGATTTTCTGGATGAATTCATGGATTTCGCTGCGATGTTTTTCATCGAATGTGCGGATGGTGCCTTCCATCTTTGCTTCGTCGGGGATGATGTTGCTGCGATTGCCGGCCTGGAAGCTGCCCACCGTCACGACCGAGGGCTCTTCGGTGAGATTCATCTTGCGCGACACGATGGTCTGCAGGCCCAACACGATCTGCGAACCGACCACGATCGGATCGACTCCCGACCACGGCTGCGCGCCATGGGTCTGCTCGCCGCGCACGAAGATGCGGAATTGGTCCGCGGAGGCCATCAGCGGCCCCGACCGGTAACCGATGTGATTGGTGTGCAGCTTCGATGTGATGTGCAGGCCGAACACCGCATCAACTTGCGGATTCTGCATGCAGCCTTGTTCGATCATCAGTTTCGCGCCGCCGTCTTCGCCGATGGGTGGCATTTCTTCGGCCGGCTGAAAAATGAATTTGACGGATCCGGCAATCTCTTCGCGCATTCCCGCCAGAATCTCCGCGACACCCATCAGGATGGCGACGTGCGTATCGTGGCCACAGGCATGCATCACGCCCGCTTCCGCGCCGTTCCACTGCGCGCGCACCGTGCTCCTGAAGGGCACATTGGTCTCTTCCGTGACCGGCAGGCCGTCCATGTCCGCGCGCAGCGCTACGCACGGTCCCGGCCGGGCGCCTTTCAGCACGCCGACAACACCGGTGTAGGCGACCTTCTCCTTCACCTCATCGAAACCCAGCGACTTGAGGTGCGCGGCCACCAGCGCGCCGGTGCGGAACTCGCGATTTCCGAGTTCCGGATTCGCATGCAGATCGCGCCGCCAGGCAATCACTTTTTCGTTGATTTGGTCGGCGTGCCGGGCAATGATGGTATCGAGCGCAACAAACGCGTCGGGAGCATTCATGGAGTCACTCTCAAATAGGGACAGCGCATTATCCCACCAAGGGCCACGCCGCATAACCCGCCTCGCTATAATTCGTTGTTGTCCGGGATATGAAGTCTTTCGATGCCGGCCGCCAATCCAACTGGGGAAAGCATGGAACATCTCACGCCACAGCAAACCAATGAGTTCCTGAAAAAGGAGCCGACCGCGGTGTTCGTCGATTGCCGCAGCGAGATGGAATTCCTGTTTGTCGGCCATCCGGTGGGCGCGATGCTGATTCCCTGGAACGATGGGCCGGATTGGGAGATCAATCCGCATTTTATCGGCCAGGTGAAAAAGGCCGTTGGCCACTCCACCCACCGGCCGGTGGTGCTGGTGTGCCGCAGCGGCAACCGCTCCGTGGATGCCGGGCTCGCGCTGGAAGCCGCCGGATTTACGCATGTCTACAACGTACTCGAGGGCTTCGAAGGTGATCTCGATGAGCACCATCAGCGCGGCAAGCTCGGTGGATGGCGAAAGGCGGGATTGCCGTGGGAGCAGGTCTAGGAATCCTGCCACCTTCGCACACGCCGGATTTGCGACGGGTACGTACCGGAAGCGCGGCCGGCGCGAACGCAGAGCGGCCGGGACGCAATCTTGCATAAACAGTCAGCCGCGACGCCGCCTGGTTCGCTTGCCTGGGCCATTTGGGGCCTGGGTGCCGCGTTGTATTTCATCGGCTTTTACCAGCGCGTATCGCCCGCCGTCATCACCAGCGA
>JBDTSU010000004.1:0-32228 GCA_039930965.1 Betaproteobacteria bacterium | reverse complement strand
GAGCGCAACCTTGCCAAGGTTGAGGTCGAGAGTTCGAGACTCTTTTCCCGCTCCAAACACATCGGGGAAGGTGCAAGCCTTCCCCGAATCATTTAAGCTGTTCAACAGCTTGGCCGAGAGTCCAGCCAATTCGGCGGGTTAGCAAAGTGGCTATGCAGCGGATTGCAAATCCGTAGACGTCGGTTCGATTCCGGCACCCGCCTCCATGTATGAACTTGACCAAAGCCACTGCCCGGTGTGGCTTTTTTCATTTGTTGGTGAATGGCCCGACACATCGCCACCGCAGCCCGCAAAAAACAAAACCCCGCCGAAGCGGGGTTCGTATGAGCAAGACGCCCGGTTAGACTTTTCTGCGACGGATAAAGCCAAGGCCAGCGAGGCCGAGACCGAGAAGCCCAAGGGTAGCCGGCTCAGGAACATTGGTGGTAGCAACGTTTGTGAAAATGAAATTTTCATCGTTGTAGTTAAAATCACCACCGCCGTGCAGATCTTCGAACGCAACAAAGGTACCCGCTGGTACGAAAGTATCTCCACCGTACGCTGAAGAATAAACGTGATTGACGCCGTCAATGTTCATGCTTTGCTGGGAAAACCACGGACCGACGTTTCCGGGAGAGAGGTTGCGCAAAATGAACACCAGGTTGTCGCCTGCATTGACACTGCCGAAATTAAGCTGCTGCCCATAAACGGATGACTGATTGTTGAGCCCGTATATTCCGGTGTTGACACCGTTCACGAGAAGACCAAGATCGTTGGTGTACCCAGCGGTCGAGCCGGCGAAATAGGCAGTCAGACTACCCGTCGACGCCGCCGTAAAGGTGTAGGTAGTGGCATTCGGCGTTCCCACCGGGCTATACGGCACCGGGGCGGCCTGCGTATTGGCGGCAAGAGCTAAAACTGCGGTAGCGGATATGGTGGCGAGAATATTTCTCATAATTTCTCCTGGGTAAACGAGTGAGTGGCAATGGACATATAGAGCAATATCCGCGCCACTACTTTTTAATTCAATTAAAACAACGTATTGGCTTGTCATAACATTTAAAAGATGATGAAGCTGTCAAATTCTTCGACATAATTTCGCCCTGCCACGATATTTTCTGGCGTCCAATTCAAAAGTCTCCTGTCAGACGCATTTCTTTACATTTCGCGCGACGATGTCTGTCGGCAATGCACCGGCAAGGGCTAGGGAGCCGCGTTCCACCCTTATAATCACGGTTCGGCCCGGGTGGTGAAACAGGTAGACACAACGGACTTAAAATCCGTCGGCGGGTCAAACTGCCGTGCCGGTTCGATTCCGGCCCCGGGCACCAGATGAATTCACCCCCATTTCGCAAAATATGTCGCGCCGCAATCAGGAATCAACTGGTTCTTCGGCGTGAGTAAACACCCATTGCGCCCATTGGCTTCTCCCATTCCAACCCTCCACTCGTCCATCGCCAATTCGAAAGGTACTGCGCCGGCCTGGCTGCCGTTTGTCGTCCTTGGTGCGGCCGTCCTGATCGTTTCCAGCGCGGCCATCATGATTCGCCTCGCGCAAGCCGAGGGCATCTCATCGCTCAGTATTGCAGCGTGGCGCCTGACGCTGGCTGCGGCGGTATTGTGGCCACTGGTGTGGCGCCGGAATCAAGCGGAAATCCAGGCACTTTCATCGCGTGACTGGCTGTTCGGTGGCATTTCGGGAATTTTCCTTGCCTTGCATTTCGCCTCATGGATTTCGTCGCTGGCCTATACCTCGGTCGCCAGCAGCCTCGCACTGGTGAGCACCAACCCGGTGTGGATTGCGCTCGTGTCATGGCTGGTATTTCGTGAAAAACTCAGTGCCTGGCTAATTGTCGGTATTGCCGCCGCTGCGGGCGGGAGTGCGCTGATTTTCCACTCGGATTCGCAATTGGCCGCCACGCCGGCCACCAGCAATGCCATGCTCGGCAACACGCTTGCTGTCATCGGTTCGATGACCGTCTGCGGTTACCTGCTGATCGGCCGGAAGTCACGCAAGACTGTTTCACTGATCCCTTACATCTGGCTGGTATATTCGGCGGCAGCATTCGTGTTGATGGCCATGGCGCTCATCGCCGGCGCCTCTCTGACCGGCTACTCCGCCGTCGGCTGGCTTTGCCTGCTCGCGCTGGCGCTGGGGCCGCAATTGCTGGGGCACAGTGCCTTCAATTGGGCGCTCAAACATGTTTCGGCCACATTTATCGCCATTGCCATTCTCGGTGAGCCCGTAGGTTCGGCGTTGCTGGCGTGGATGTTTTTTGGGGAGGCGTTCGCGCCGTTGCAATTGACGGGATTCTGCCTGCTGCTCGCAGGTATTTATCTGGCATCACGGAGCGAAAGACGGGACGCTTGAATCGCACCTGCTGACGCGCCGCAGGGCGTGGCCGCGGCAGGCGTCGCTTATAATCTCGTCTCCCGCATTCTTCCATGCGCCATCAGAGCGCCTTCTCCTTGACCCGAATCGACATCATCATCCCGGTTTATCGCGGCGCGGCCGAAACGCGGGCCTGCATCGACAGCGTGCTCGCATCGAGCAACGCGAATCCGGTGGAAATCGTCGTCGTCAATGATGCCAGTCCGGAATCGGAGATCGCGGAATTTCTCGGCGGACTTGCCGACTCCGGCAAAATCACCTTGCTGCAAAATGAAGCCAATCGCGGATTTGTCGCGTCGGTAAACCGGGGCATGGCGCTGCACAGCGATCGCGATGTCATCCTGCTCAACAGCGATACCGAAGTGGCGGACGGCTGGCTCGACCGGCTGGCCGCTTGTGCATTCGCGCGGACGGATGCCGCCAGCATCTCGCCGTTTTCGAACAACGCCACACTTTGCAGTTATCCGCGCATCGGCCATGCAAACCTGATGCCGTTGGACATGAGCCTCGGTTCACTGGACCGGATGTTTGCAGTGGTTAATACGGGAAACTCAGTTGAGTTGCCGACGACGGTCGGTTTCTGCATGTTTCTGCGCCGCCGCGTGCTGAACGAAATCGGATTATTTGACGAAGCCGCGTTCGGTCGCGGCTACGGAGAGGAAAACGACTGGTGTCTGCGTGCGTCGGCAAAAGGGCATGTACACCTGCTATGCGCCGATACGTTCGTCCTTCATCGCGGGGAAGTATCGTTTGCACAGTCAGCGTCAAGCACGAAGGAGCGCGCGCAAGCGATCGTAGAGGAACGCTATCCCGCCTACCGCGAGCAGATTGCCCGCTTTTTCGAAGACGATCCCTTGCGGCCCCTGCGGAGGGCAGTCGATATCGCGCGCCTGGCAGGCTCGCCTCTGCCCAATTTGCTGTATGTCACCCACAACTGGGGAGGCGGCACGGAACAGCACATCCTCGACCTGATCGAGCTTGTCGATGGCCGCGCCAACGTGCTGGTCATGAAACCGCGATCAACCCATTCGCTTTCGATCGGCTGGGTAACGGGACGCGCCAACCGCGAGGAGTTTGTCGCCTGTTTTGAGGTGCCGGACGATCACGAACCCATGTTGCGCTTCCTGCGCGGCATCGGCATCGCACGGGTACACCTGCATCATGTTCATGGTCATGCGCCGGCGATATTGAACCTGGCAGGACACCTGGGTGTTCCCCTGGATGTCACCTTGCACGACTATTTTCCCTTTACGCCACGCTACCATCTGGAGCACGGTGCCGCGCTACCCGAGGGGAATGTCGAGCACCGGTGGGGTTGGTCGCTGAGCGAGTGGCAATCGCGAATGCGGGCGCTGCTGGCCTCTGCCTCGCGCGTGATCAGCCCGTCGAAAGACCTGGCGGACCGAATCGTTGCGACCTACCCGGAAATCAGGATTGACGTCTGGCCGCACCCCGAACGCGGCGCATCTGCTGGCGTTTTCCCGGCAAAGGTGCTGCTTCTTGGCGGGTTGACAAAGGACAAGGGGCAGGAGGTGGTGCGGGCCTGCGCGCAGGATGCGAAGTTCCGCGAACTGCCATTGTTTTTCCGGGTCCTGGGACACACGGAAAACCCGTTGCCAACCTATCCCAGTTTGCCGCTGACCGTAAGCGGGAGCTACCGCGGCAGCGACCTCGATTTCCTGATGTCACTGGAACACGCCGATGTGGTCATGTTTCCCGCGCAGATCCCGGAGAGTTATTCCTTTACCCTAAGTGCCGCCATTCGCAGCGGACTGCCAATCGTTGCCTCGCGGCTGGGTGCATTTCCCGAGCGCCTGGCCGACTATCCCAAGGCGACAATGCTGGAATGGAACGCGTCACCCCGCGAATGGAATGAAGCCCTTTGCGGCATCGTCGTGGCACCCCCGGCGATGCCGCTGGCGAACGCCGCCATCAACGCCGCCTATCGCGACCGGTATCTCTCCGCCATCACTGCCCGCAAGACGGGGCAGGGGGCACCCGTGCTGGCGCCGCGGCACTATTTCCCATCACGTGAATTGCCACGCGAGCGGGAGCTATCACTGGCCGCGCTTTACACGGGGGGCGTGCTATGCGGGCATGAGCCCGCGAGACTCGAACTCGAGAATCGAATCGGCAAGTTCGATGAAGCGCTGAAGGTGGCGCGCGAGTCCGCGGACGCCGCCCATGAGGCGGCCAAACAGGCCGGACAATACTGCGACGACAGTGCGGCGCGTTTCGCCGCGGCCTATGCCGCACTGGAAGAATCCGCGCGCGCCGAATACAGGAGCATTGTCGAAAGCACGACCTGGCGCATGACCGCGCCGGTGCGCAAAACGGCCCTGTGGTTGAAATCTGCCGCGCGGGGATCTGTGCATGCCTATCGACGCGCCCTGACGATCCCAAGGCACGCCGGGAACGCGGCAAAGATCGCGAGACAACATGGAATCCTTGCGCTGGGACGACGAATCCGCGACAAGTTCGCGCGTTTCGACATGCCTATCGACATGCCAGTACGCCATTTTGGTATCGAGGCCGAATTTGCACCGCTGGTGATACCGTCGAGCGAAACGCCACGCTGGTCGATCATCGTCCCGGTGTATGGGCAACACAAACTGACCTATACCTGCCTGAAGAGTATTGCGGATACTTGTGCCGGTATGGCGGTCGAGGTGATCGTCGCCGATGATTGTGCTCCCGACCCTGCCCGCGAAGCGCTTGCCATGGTCACGGGCGCGCATTTTTTCCGCAATGAAAACAATCTTGGATTCCTGCATAACTGTAACGAGGCGGCGAAGAACGCCCGGGGCGAGTTCCTCATCCTGCTGAATAACGACACCATCGTCACCGGCAACTGGCTCGACGCGATGACGGCCGTATTTGCCGATGATCCCAAAGCAGGGCTGGTCGGTGTGAAGCTGCTGTTCAGCGACGGCAAATTGCAGGAAGCCGGTGGAATCGTTTGGCGCGACGGTTCCGCGTCGAATTACGGCCGCGGGCAGGATCCGCGTCGCCCGGAATTCAACTATCGTCGCGAAGTCGATTATTGCTCGGGGGCCTGCATCATGATGCGGTCAACACTGTGGCAGCAGTTGGGTGGATTCGACGAGCGTTACGCGCCGGCCTACTATGAGGACACGGACATCGCGTTTCGCGTGCGCGAGGCCGGTTATCGCGTGATCTATCAGCCGCATGCCGAGGTTGTGCATTTTGAGGGCCAGACGTCGGGCACGGACCTCACGCAGGGCGTTAAGCGGCATCAGGTCACGAATCAGAGAGTATTTGAGGAACGCTGGCGCAGTACCCTGGCCAGCCACCGGTCGCACGGGATTTCACCGCATCTGGAACGGGACCGTGGCGCCACCCGGCGCGTGCTGGTGATCGACATCTGCCTGGTCATGCCCGACCGGGATTCGGGCTCGCTGCGAATGTATGAAATGCTCAAGGTGATGCGCGAGTTGGGCTGCCGGATCAGCTTCGTTGCGGACAACGGACAGCATCCCGAGCAATACGCCCGCTTGACCCAATCGCTGGGCGTCGAGGTGCTGCATGCCCCGTTTGTGACGCCGCTGAGTGCGGCCATTACCCGGTATGGCGACGATTTCGATGTGGTCGTCCTGTCGCGCGCCCTGGTTGCCGTGAAGTACGTCGATCTGGTGAAAAAGCGCATGCCGGAGGCGAAGCTGATTTTCGACACTGTCGATCTTCATTTTCTGAGACAAAAGCGCGAAGCGGATATCGCGGGCGATGCGAAATTGATTCGCGCGGCCGATGAGATGAAGGCGATGGAGCTGGGCATCATCGCCAAGGCCGACGTCTCGCTGGTCGTGAGTCCGTATGAGCGCAGCCTGTTGGAAATCGACGCGCCGCGCGCCCATGTCCAGGTCCTGTCAAATATTCACGAGCCCGCGCCGGGTCCAAAGCCGTTTGCCGTGCGCCACGGGCTCGTATTCATCGGCGGTTTCAGGCACGCGCCCAACGTCGATGCCATGCTGTGGTACGCCACGGAGGTATTGCCCCTGTTGCGCGCACGGCGCATCGGAATTCGCACCACCGTCATCGGCAGCGACGTGCCGAGGAATATTCTCCAATTGGCCGCCGACGATTTCCTCATCGCCGGATATGTGCCAGATGTCGAACCAATCTTCAATGAAGCACGCATCGCCATCGCACCGCTGCGTTATGGCGCGGGCGTGAAAGGCAAAGTGAATCTGGCGATGCAGTTTGGCGTTCCGGTGGTGGCGACGTCCTGTTCCGTGGAGGGCATGAACCTCACTGCCGGAGAGGACGTGCTCGTCGCCGACGACGCGGCCGCGTTTGCCGACGCAATTGAAATACTGTATGACGACGAGCGGCTCTGGTCGCAATTGCGCGAAGGCGGACTGAAAAATATCAGGCACTGGTTCTCACGCGATCATGCGCGAGGTGTCTTGAAGAACCTGCTCGATCTATGACTGCCACGGCGGGAAGCGACTTCCTTTCAGCCTATCGACGGGAACTTCCATTGATCTCCAAAGTTCGCCATCCCAGCGTGGGCTGGAATCCAGTCCATCTTAATTTCAATAATTTGGAACGTACTGGGTCCCAGCCTGCGCTGGGACGACAGAGTTATTGGATGAGCCCAACGGCAAACCCCAGCACTGGCGCGCCTTTCCAAAGAGAAATGCCTGAAAAGGCGCGCCAGTGCTGGAGTCTTGGCAATACATTCCATCGCAATCCCAACTTGATTAGCAGGCTCCATACGGGCCTTCCACCATGCCTCCCGAAGAAAAAGTAAAACTGGTCGCCCTCTATTTCCCGCAGTTTCATCGCATCCCGGAAAACGATCTGTGGTGGGGAAAGGGATTCACCGACTGGACCAACGTCAAAAGGGCACAGCCCCAGTTTCCGGGCCACTATCAGCCGCGCGTCCCCAAGGACGGACGCTACTACGACCAGTCCCGGCTTGAGACGATCAAGTGGCAGGTCGAACTCGCCAAGTCGCATGGGCTATTCGGCTTCTGCCACTATCACTACTGGTTCGACGGCAAGCAGCTCCTTGAAACGCCCACCAACCTGATGCTGGCGAACAAGGACATCGATTTTCCTTTCTGCCTCGCCTGGGCGAACGAGCCCTGGTCGCGACGCTGGGACGGGCGCGAGCAAGACCTGCTATTGGCGCAGACGCACCGGCCCGATCCTTTGTTGTGGGAAAGACATTTCGACTATCTCTTCCGGGCCTGGAGCGACCCGCGCGCGATTCGCATCGACGGTAAGCCGGTCTTCATGATCTATCGCCCGCATCTGGTGATCCAGCTCGGCGACATGTTGGCGTACTGGACGCGGCGCGCGCAAGAACGCGGCTTGCCGGGTTTATTTTTCGTGGCGATGAAGCAGTACGAATATCCGAAGCCGGAATTGCTACGGCATTTTGATGCCTCGATGCATTTTCAACCCTTCGAGGCACTGGCCTCGCCCGACTTTCGCTGGCTGCCTCAGGAGGAAGAACAACAACCGGCCGCATCGGTGGACGCTGCCGTCGCCATCGCCGCAGACCGGGCCGAACCACCGGTCGTCAAACCGGGCTGGTTCAAGCGGCAATGGAAGAAACTGCCGCACTCGTTCCGCTATGCGGTTCACTGGCATAAGCGGCAATTGACGGATGCGCTGATGGTCGTCCCCGCGCGGGTATTCAACACGCTGTCGACATCCGTGCAGGAGCGTATCCACGCGCTGCAATCGAAGCGCGGCCCCGCGCTGGTGATATGGGACTACGATTCGATCTGGAATCAGATACTGAAGGTGGAGCAGGATCAGGGGCTCACCACGTTTCCCGGCGCATTCGTCGACTGGGACAATACGCCGCGTTACGGCGAGCGCGCGCGGTTATTCAAAGGCGCCTCGCCCGAGCGGTTTCGTTTCTGGTTCAATCAACTGGTAAAGGTCACCGCGACCCGTCCGGCAAAGGAACGCATCATTTTCCTCAATGCGTGGAATGAATGGGCGGAAGGCACCTACCTCGAGCCTGATGAACGATACGACAAACAGTATCTGGAAATTGTGCGCGACGCGTTGGCTGCCCAGCGCAAATAGCCGTTCACGTGCGGAATCCTGCAGCATTACCACCCTTTGCGATACGTTGCCGACTATAGAGATAGGTAAGGCGGCATCGGCCAGAACCACTGACTAGCCAATTTTTTCAATCCAGAAACTGCCTCCGGAAAATGCGTGGCCATGCGGGTGATTCAGGGCGGCTTTCACCTTATCCGGAAAGCGAAAGTATGCGTAACTGCAGCCAAAGGTCACGCGAAACATGCTTGAGTACATCAGCAGCGCACGCAATAAGTACTGCTCATTCCAGCTCCGCGCCTCTTGCAAGACCCAATTTTCCGGGTAGTCGTTCGGCAGGAAAATATCGTGAATATGTATGCGCACTCCTTTGGCAAGCCTTGGCAAGACGTCAAAAAAGAGGAAGTTCACATCGCTTCCGGTTTTGGAAACGTGCGAGGAGTCAATAAACAGGATGTCGTTATCGCCAAGGATGTCAAATTCTTCCAGAGAAACTTCCTGCACTCTGCGCTCAACAATCCTGCTTATGCCTGCCGGCTTTGATTTGAGAAACGCGCGCGGGAATGGCTCGATACAGGTGACATTCACCGCCCCGGACAAGAAGCGGGCATTGACGTCTGCCATGAGCAAAGATGAGTAACCCGATCCAACTTCAATGATGTTGCGTGGTGACAACGCGCGCAACAAGACAAACAAAACTCGCGAGTCCAGCCAGCTAAATTGCGAATTCTGCGTGTAGAAATGCAGCAACGCCTCATCGGGTGGACCATTTTCCGGGTAGTCGTACCCATCCATGTATTGTGGAAAGTGCTTGGTCAGAACATCCAGGTGGCTTGCGTCGTTGAAATCGACACCGAGCACAACTGGATTCGGGGGCCATATTTCTGACCTTCGTCCTGCGGCATCACGTATGTCGACAACAGGCGAATAAAAATGTCCTGCTGGAGGACCCTGAGGTTCTTCGACATCGGCAATTTTCGGACTTTCGGGCTGCTTTTTTCCCAGTATCCGCTCAAGCATTGCGATTATCCCTTGCGATTGTTGATGCCGTTTTCAAAGCGCAGATTGCACCTTGAAATTCCTGGTTCGCTCTCGACTCTGGCGCGAACTGAAAGAGGTATCGGCGTGCGCGGTCGGAATAGTAAGCTTCCCACCACCACATACACTCTACTACGCACTGCAGGCAGTACGTGACTTGCAGCCAACACTACCGCTGTTTGAAATCGCCGAGAATCGCGCGCTTGTAGATCGCCGTCAGTATCTTCTCTTCATGCCGGTACATCGACGAATACTTACCGGGGTTGGTATCCGGATCAAATGCCGGACCGCCGATGAGAAATATCATGCCGTTCTTCGTCGCGCGGTCGAACACCATCGCCGACGTCAGGCCCCACGCATCGCCAAGGTGCCCAACGGCCTTGAAGCCGCCACCCTCGACCAGACGATCGCCGCGGGCGACGCCGCTGATGTCCTGAAATAGATGCATGCCGAGGCCCCAGGCATTCATCAGCTCGCGATGGGTGCCAAAGCCGACTTCGCCGTTGCTATTGCCGTTGCGACCCTTGCCGTCGTGGCGCCATTGGGTGCTGAACATTTGCTCGATGCTGTCGCGCCTGAAGATTGCCTTGCCTTCATGGACGCCGTCGTTCATCAGCATCAGCATGACCTTGCCGAGCCCGTCAGCGGTCAGGCGGCAATTGCCCATCGGCCCGAACAAGGATCCATTGGTGCCGACCGCGTATTCCGGGCCGGCACGCGGCACCGGTGCCTCCTGGCGGTAGTTGTCGGTCTGCGCGATCCACGGGCCCGCCGGATTCCAGGTCATCTTGTCGTTCACCTCAACACCCTTGCGGTAGAGGGTCGCGGTATCGCTCAAGTCGTGCGCCGAAAAATCCGCCGGATGAAATCCGCCCCGCAAGCCCATCGGATCGAGGACGAGGCGGCGCATCAGGCGGTCAAAGCGTTCGCCCGTGACGCGCTCCATCACCAGGCCGATTAAGCCCCACGGCAGGTTGGCATATTGAAAATAGGTGCCGGGCTTGGCATTGCTGGCCCACATCTCGCCCTTGCCGTAGTACTTACCGCCGGGCAACAGCACGTCCCGGAAATTAACCCCGAGCTTCGCCTCCCAGTAGTAACCGCCGTCGTCGCGAAGCGAGGACGTGTGACTGAGCAGCATGCGTAGCGTGAATGGATCCTCCGGAAAATGCGGATTGCGTAACTTGTAGCCGAGGTAGTCGCTGATGTCGGCATCAAGCGTGAGCTTGCCGTCTTCGACCAACCTCATCACACCGAGGGTCACGATCAGTTTCGATATCGAGGCGATACGGTACAGGGTGTCCCGGTTGGCCGGTCGATTGTTGGCGGGGTCGCTATTGTCGATCGAACGGCTGCCAAATTGTTGCTGATAGATCACCTTGCCGCCGCGTACCGCGAGCACCGACAGGCTCGCCAGGGAATGCGCCGGATCCTGGACGATGGCGGCTAGTTCGCCGTCCAGCATCTTGATGGCCGCCGCCGGCGCATCGCGCGCGGCAGGCTCTTTTCCCTGGCTATCCGGGACCATCGCCAGCATGCCGATGCACAACACCGCACCAAACACCGCTCTTGACTGCATACGCTCTCTCCATTAACGACCTGGCAAACCTGGCAAACGTGCCACTTTGTCACTCATTGTCCCAGATGGTGCGGTCAGCACCTCCAGCATCGCCGCGGTTTCCGCATCGGGCATGCCGTCAAACCGCGCCGGCCGGTATTTCATCTGAAACGCCGCAATCACATTGACGGTTGCCTCATCCAGTTGGCCATTGAGCGGAACCGCATAGCCGAATCGGGAGAGCATCTGCTGGAACCAGTCGATGCCGGGCAACTGCTGCTCATACTGGGGTGTTGCCAGCGAGACCAGCTCCGGCCGCGGCCACAGGATCAATCCTTCGTCGGCGAAACGCTTCCACGGAAACAGCGGTCCGGGATCCACTTTTCGCTGGGGCGCAATGTCGCTGTGGCCCAGCACGCGGTCCGGCCGGATGGCGTGCTCCGCGACGATCTTCTTCACCAGGGCAAGCACGGCGTCGATCTGCTCCCGGGGATACTCAAAGTAGATTCGCCCTTGCGGCGTCTCCCGGTAACCGGGATTGACGATTTCGATGCCGATCGACGCGGCATTCAGGCTGCCCTGACCACTCCATGAACTCACGCCGGCATGGTAGGCGCGGCGATTCTCATCGACCAACTGGTAAATGACCGGCGGGTTGTCGTTCACCAGGTAGTGGCTACTGGCGCGTCGGCCCATCAGTTCATTCAGCGCGCTTGGAAAGTCGCCCACCGTGTAGTGCAGGATGAGGAACTGTACCCGGCTATCCTGGCTGACGGCGGTGTAGGTGCGGTCTATGGCTGGGCCAGTGGCACATCCGCTCAGTAGGGCAAGGACTAGTGTCAGGAGCAAGCGGTACATGGTTTCTTCCTTATGGCACAGGTTCAGGTTAATGGCGCGGCACGGGCGGCAAGATGGGCCGCGGCGATGCGGGCTGCGGCGATATGGGCCTCGCTGACGCGCACCACCAATTCACAGTCCGGCGGCAACGCAGCGCGCATGCTGCGTTCGATGATCGGGTGCAACCTGGCGACACGTCCCGCCAGGGCGAATGGCCGGCGGCCAAAACGTGCAAACATTACCTCACCCAGGCGCGCCAGTTCCAGCCCCGCGCGTTGGAGGATGTCGAGCGCGACAGGATCTCGATCGGCCGTGGCCGCGACCGCCAGCGCCAGCTTGCCGACCTCGCCGCGCTCGCGATGGTAGACAAATTCCCGCGACTGGGGCCAGTCGCTGCCGCCGAGCCGGTCGAATATCTCTCTCGCCATCGGCGAATGGCGCCAGCAACCGGGTGAGGCATCTTCATGGCGCCAAATTTGGCGCAGCGCTTCAATGGCAATCCAGAATCCGCCGCCGGCGTCATCGAGAATCGCGCCGCGTCCACCCGCGCGGTGGAAGGCCCCGGCCGCATCGATGAAGGCGGCGATCGTCCCGGTGCCGGCATAGATGACATAGCCTTCATCCGGCGCGAATAAATCGAGACAGGTAATCTCGATATCACTGTGCAGGGCGATTGCCTCGCCGGGCAAGGCAAAAGCTGATGCGATCAGCGCGCGGATCCTTTCACCGCTTTCACTGAATCCCGTCATCCCGGCACAAATGCGCGTGGGGCGCTGGGCGGGAGGCAGCGCCCGGGATACCGCCGCGATGGTCTCGCGGATGTGCGCGCGACCGGACTCGGTGCCCATCTGCAGCGCCGTGAGTCCGTCGGCTTCGCCCTGTGCGACGATTTCTCCCGCGGCGTCGGCCAGCGCCCAGCGCGTTTGCGTGCCGCCGGCATCCAGGCCCAATCCAAGGTGCGGCGCGGTCATAGGGCTCCCCTGATGGCGTCAGCAGTTAATATCGCACGCGTACCTTCGTTGCCAAACCGATCGATTGGCGTGACGACCAGGCCGCTCAATTCCTCGGTGGGCGGAAAGGTGATCGCCGGTGGTGCACCACGGCCCAATGGCGCGGAGGCTGTCCACAGTGTCGTGAATTGCCATTTGCCGCGCACGCGGCTCCAGATCGCATACTGCCGGGTGACTCCAGCCGCGCTCTCTGTGATGTCAATCACCACCTTGCCAGGATCGCGCAAATCCTTTCTCACGGCAAGTTGCGGCGCGGCGAGTCGGGCGTTGCCGAGCCAGGGCATGGCCGGCGTTAGCGCCGGTATCTGATAGGTGCTCCTGAGTTGATCGGCTATGCCCTGCCGATTCTCGACCAGCGCGACCACGCTGAAGTGAATGTGTCCGTCGATAGCCTTGCGCGTGCGCATCAGCGAGACCTGATTGATGATCTCTTCCGGTTTCCATGACTTGGTGGAACTGTCGATGCGGCTGGTAAACAATCCGGGCCAGATGTGACGTCCGGCCTTGTTTTGGCCGAGCCAGTATTCCATCAACACGCCAAACGCCTGTGCCGGCTGATCGATGGGCCAGTAGAGTTGTGGTGCGAGGTAGTCCATCCAGCCCATGGCGAGCCACCGTTCCACATCGGCATACAGCTTGTCGTACTGGCTGAAGCCGGCGATTCCGGCCGGACGACGATCAGGCCGGCCGAGACCGAATGGGCTTACCCCGAAACGCACCCAGGGTTTTTCGCGGTGCACGCCGGTATGGATGCGCTCGACGAGCTCGTTTACGTTCTGCCGGCGCCAGTCTGCCCTGGCGAGCGTGCCGCCGCCTTGAAGGTAGCGGCTCCAGGCGGGCTCGTCCGGGAAATCAACCTCCGGCGAATTTTCCGTGGCGGGAATGCTGGCATTGACCGGTACCGGGTAAGGGTAGAAATAGTCATCGATGTGCACGCCATCGATATCGTAGCGACGCACCACATCGAGAATGACATCGAGCGTGCGCTGTGCAGCGACCGGCTCACCCGGGTCCATCCACAGGTAACCGCCGTATTCCTTGACGACTGCCGGATGGGTATTGGCAATATGCGTCGGTGCTTGCGTACCCTTGGCAGAGATGTGGCGTGCCCGATAGGGATTGAACCATGCGTGCAATTCGATTCCGCGCCGGTGCGATTCCTCGATCCAAACCGCCAGCGGGTCGTAGTTGGGCTCGGGCGCCTTCCCCTGTTCACCCGTCAGGTATTCCGACCAGGGCTCGAATCCGGAAGGATAGAGCGCGTCGGCGGCGGGGCGCACCTGGAAAATCAGCGCGTTGAGATTGAGTTCTTTTGCGCGCTCGACGATGCGCACGATTTCCAGGCGCTGCTGTTCGACCGAGAGTCCCTTCCGGCTGGGCCAGTCGATGTTGGCGACGGTGGCGACCCAGGCGGCGCGAAACTCACGCGGAATGGGCGGCGGAAGTTTGGCGGTGTCCCCCGCTGCCGACGGCGACTTGGCGATCTCCGCGCAGCCACTGACCGCCAGTAGCCCGCACATCAACATGCAGATCGCCATTTGACGACGCTTTCCAGCCAAAAATGGCTGGAAAGGCGCACCAGTGCTTGAGATCGAACGGGGGTTTCGATCCGCACGCGGATCGCCCGTGAGACGGCTGCCCGATGCAGCGGGCAGCGCGAACTGCAGGATTAGACCTTTACAAACCATTTCTTCTTCCACATGAACCACGCGAGGCAGAACATCGCGAGATTGAACAGGACTGCAAACAGCAGCGACGCATTGACCGGCGCGATCGGCAACGACAGCAAGGGCGCATACAGGACTGCCTTCAGCGTGACGAGACTGCCGGCGTCTGCCGAAAACTTGATGAAGCCCAGCATCTTGGCCACGAAGCCGGAGAAGGCGAAAATGAACAGCGCATTCATGCCATAGATGGTAAACGGCAGCAGCAGGTGCTGTGCGTCAGCACGCAGGGCCGGCGCATCGCTGCCGTCGATCAGCCAGTAAAACGTCGCGAACACCAGCAACGCCCAGCCGGTCATGAAGATCGAGTACGAAACCGTCCACAGGCTCTTGTTGATGGGCATGAAGGTCGCGTCGATGATCGCGCCGGCCCACAGGCAGCCAAGGCCCGCGAGCAGCATCCATACGGTTTTCTCCGATCGGGAATATGCCGACAGCAGCCATTGCCCGGCGAGTACGCCGAACAGCTGTGTCGCGACCGCGGGCAGGGTGCTTACCAGGCCTTCCGGATCCCAGGTCTTCGATTGCACCCACAAGTGGCCGCCCAGCAGCAGGCGGTCGACATACGCGCCGAAATCGCGGCCGGGTTCCAGCACGCCGGCCGCCACGCGGCCTTCCGTATCCGCGACCGGCACAAACAGCATCATCAGCGTGTAGGCGCCGAGCAGGCCGGCAATCCAGACGCATTGCCGGCGCCAGTTGCAATAGACCACGATCGGCGCGGCCAGCATCGTGCACAGGGCGATGCGCTGCAGCACGCCGGGAATGCGCACGGTGGCGAAATTAAAATATGGAATCAGGTTGAGCGCGAAGCCGATCAGGAAGATCAGCGCGGCGCGTTTGAACAACTGCCGTAGCAACTGCGCCTTGTCCTCGCCCGCGCTCGCCCGACGACCCAATGAGAAGGCCATCGACACGCCGCAGATGAACAGAAAGAACGGAAAGATCCAGTCGGTGAATGTCCAGCCGTTCCATCTGGCATGTGCGAGCGGTGCGTAGAGTTGCGACCAGTCGCCGGGGTTGTTGACCAGCACCATGCTCGCGATCGTGAAACCACGAAACGCATCGAGAGATACCAGACGGCCGGTGATGGGTGTCCCGGACACGTCAGTCCCCGGCTTTCTTGCCGAATTGCGCATCGATCCTGACAAAGGCCGCTGCGATCAACGACGGCAGCGTGGCAATGCACACCCAGATGAAGAACTTCTGGTAACCGAGTTGCTCCTGGAGCCAGCCGCTGGCCATGCCGGGCAACATCATACCCAGCGCCATGAAGCCGGTGCAGATCGCGTAATGCGCGGTCTTGTGCTTGCCCTTGCCGCCCTCACTAGCGACCATGATCATGAACAGCAGATAGGCGGCGAATCCAAATCCGTAACCGAATTGCTCGACGGCAATCGCCGTGGAGATGAGGTAAATGTTGCCGGGCATCGCAAACGCCAGGTACACGAACGCGATATTGGGCAGGTGCACCGACAGCAGCATCGGCCACAACCAGCGCTTCAGGCCGTGGCATGAAATCGCGTAGCCGCCGAGCAGCCCGCCGAGGGTGAGGGCGATCACGCCGATCGTTCCATAGACCAGTCCGACGTCGGCGGTGGTGAGCCCAAGTCCGCCCTTGATGGCAGGATCGAGCAGGAAGGGCGCAACCATTTTCAGCGCCTGGGCTTCACCAAACCGGAACAGCAGCAGGAACGCGAGGATCACCCAGATGTCCTTGCGCCTGAAGAATGTGCCAAAAGTCGAGATGAAGCCGGCCATCACGTCGTCACCCTCCGGGGCCGGGAGGTCACCGGCGGGTACCGGCAGCATGAAGCGGTGATAGACGAACAGGGCAATGAACATGGCGGCAAGGATAAAGAATACGATCGACCAGGCGAGCGTGACATTGCCTGACTGTTCGCCGAGTTTCCCCGCCAGGAACACCAGTCCACCCTGGCCGGCAATCATGGCTATGCGATAGAAGGTGCTGCGCACGCCGACAAAGGCCGCTTGCTGATGCTCCTCAAGCGCCAGCATGTAGAAACCGTCGGCCGCGATATCGTGCGTCGCGGAACTGAAGGCCATCAGCCAGAACACCGCCAGCGTGATCTGGAAGAAATGCGCCATCGGCAATGTCAGCGCAACCAGCGCCAGCGAGGCGCCGATCACCAATTGCAGCGAGACGATCCAGTAGCGCTTGGTGCGAAACAAATCCACAAACGGCGACCACAGGGGCTTGATGACCCACGGCAGGTAGAGCCAGCTGGTATAGAGCGCGATATCGGTGTTGGAGATGCCGAGATTCTTGTACATGATGACCGACAGCGTCATCACCACCACATAGGGAATGCCCTGGCCGAAATAGAGGGACGGTATCCACCACCAGGCACTACGGCGCGCATGGCCCGAATCGCTTGCCAAGTTGTTTACCCTGGTTCCATCAACAGGTTGCGCGACCTGGTTCATGCGGCGCGACTCATGATGCGTGACCCGCAATGGCCACGCGCACGCTGCCCTTGGCGGCTGCGAGCTTGCTCTCGGCATCGGCAATGGTTGTTTTCTTCATGATGGCCACAATCGCCACCTTGACCTGATACTGGCAGGCTTCGAGCGTTTGTTGTGCGATCGCATCGTCGGCCCCGGTCGCCAGCGCGGTAAGGCGAATGGCGCGCCGCGTCAGTTTCGCGTTGGTGGGCTTCAGGTCGACCATCAGATTGCCGTAGACCTTGTTCAGGCGCACCATCACCGCGCTGGAAAACGTATTTAGCGTGATCTTCTGTGCCGTTCCGGCCTTGAGGCGCGTGCTGCCGGAAATGAGCTCGGCGCCGGTGTCGAGGGTAATGCCGATTTCGGCCTGCAGCACCACCGGCGCCTGCGGATTGTTGGCAATGCCGATGGTCAGCGCGCCAGTCTCGCGCGCGGCAGCCAATGCCCCCAGCACATAAGGCGTGGTGCCGGCAGCGGCCAGCAGCAGCACGACATCGCGCGTTTCTACACCGGCCGCCTTGATATCGGCGGCACCTTGCTCATCGCGGTCCTCGGCGCCTTCAATGGCCTGATAGACGGCTTCCCGGCCACCTGCCAGCAGTGCGACCGCGCGCCCGCGCGGCCACGAGAACGTCGGATAAAGCTCAACGCTGTCGAGTAGTCCCAGCCGCCCCGACGTGCCGGCACCCACATACACCAGGCGGCCGCCCGCTTCCAGGCGCGGCACCGCGGCCGCCACGGCCGCGGCGATCTCCGCCGCTGCCGCCCGGACGGCGTTGACGGCGGTCTGCTGATCGTCGGCGAACGCATTGACCAACTCCGTGATTCCATATTCGTCGAGCCGGGTGTGATTCAGGCTCGGTGATTCGGTCTTCAGCATGGGTGTCGTTTCCCGGAACGGTGACAAGTACTCATCGTGCGAGCGCAATCGATGTGCCTTCGACGTAAACACCTTGCACGGCGAGATCGCGATCGAGAACGACGATATCCGCCCACGCGCCCGGCGCCAGCCGGCCGCGATCGCCCAGCCCAAGATAGTCGGCCGCATTGGTCGACACGCGATGCGAAGCGTCGATAAGATCGAGCCCGAGCGCGTCGACCAGATTGCGAAACGCCTGATCCATCGTCAGCGTGGATCCGGCCAGCGTGCCGTCCGGCAGGCGCACGCCGCCCAGGCACTTGGTGACGGTATGACGCCCCAATCGATATTCTCCATCGGGCATGCCTGCTGCCGCCGTCGAATCGGTTACGCAAAACAGGCGGGGAATACAACGCAGCGCGACGCGCATCGCGCCGGCGTGCACGTGCAGCAGGTCGGGAATGATTTCGGCGAATTCGGCATGGGCCAGTGCCGCACCCACCATGCCCGGCTGGCGGTGATGCAGGCCGGTCATCGCATTGAAGAGATGGGTAAATCCGCTGGCGCCGTTGGCCAGCGCCTTCACGCCATCCTCGAAGCTCCCCAAGCTATGCCCGATCTGAATCCTGAAGCCGGCGGCGACCAATGCGCCGATGGCCTCGAGATTGCCCGCGACCTCCGGTGCCAGCGTGATGAGCCGGATGGGAGCCATCGCGTTCAGATGCCGCAGTTCCGCGGCGTCCAGCGGCCGCGCAAAGTCCGGCTGCGCCCCAAGTTTGCCGGGGTTGATGTACGGACCCTCGAGGTGCACGCCCAGCACGCGCGCGCCTACCGGGTCCATCTTCACATCGCAGAAAGGCGCGAGGCCGCCAAAGGCGACTTCCAGATCGCTCATTGGCGCGGTCATCGTCGTCGCCAGCAGGGAGGTGGTGCCATGGCGTGCATGTAAAGCCGCGATGCGCGACGCCGAATCGCCACCGTCCATGATGTCGTGCCCGCCGCCGCCATGCACGTGGCTGTCGATGAACCCGGGAAGCAGCATCGGCAGGGTCGAATCGCGTACGGCTTTGGCATCGATGCGCTCGCCCTGGATCGAAGCGATTCGTCCGTTGATGGAATTGCCACTGTCGCTGCCCGATGCGAATTCAATCGAACCGTGCATGAAGCCCTGCGGCGAAAGGATGTTTCCCTCCAGGCGAATCATGCGATGGGGTCTCTCGTTTTCAAGTTCACGTCCTGTTCCAGTATCTTTTCACTACCATGGAAACGCTGACTAAGTCCTTCGACAGGCTCAGGACGAACGGTAACTATTTGACGCCGTTCGTGGTGAGCTTGTCGAACCACAGCCAAACACGACGGCGATCTGAGCTTGGTGGACGCTTCACCTTGAGGTCGTTGCGGCATCACTCGCGGCGCATTTCGGCCACAAAATCGTAGTAGTCGCTGTGGCAATACGAGTGCGTCAATTCCACCGCCTGACCGGAGGCGAGATAGCCGATTCGCGTGATGAACAGCACCGCCTGCCCGACCGGCACGCCGAGCTGTCCGGCAAGGCGAGGGGGTGAATTCAGCGCACGGATATGCTGCACGGCCCGTGCCGGAAGTTGGTTGGTGCGAGTGAGATACTCGTAGAGAGAGCCCTCGACGGTTTCCGGATGCGGCAGGACGGCTTGCGGGAGCACGCTCATTTCGTAGGCCATGGCCATTCCATCGGCGAGACGCAGGCGTTCGAGGCGTGCCACGCGCGCCTTGGCGGCCAGGCCCAGGCTGAGCTGCTCGTCGGTTGTGGCGGCGGTCACGGCCCGATCAAGCCAGCGTGAACTCGGCGTATAGCCGCGCTGATGCAGTTCCTCGGAAAAGCTGGTGAGCCGCGACAGCGGCTGTTCCAGGCGCGGGGCGATGTAGTTGCCCGACCCCCGGCGGCGTACGATGAGGCCTTGTTCCACCAGTTGATCGATGGCCTTGCGCGCGGTGACACGCGACACACCCAGAGACTCCGACAACAATCGTTCAGAGGGCAGCGCTTCATGCGCCTGGTAGCGGCCCTTGCGCACGGCATCGCCGAGGCGCCGCGCCAATTGCAGGTACAAGGGCGACGCGTCACGATTGCTGGGCTTCAATTCGGCGATCATGCCTTTACGCATGGCAATGCCCGGTAGCCCCACGGGGGTAATATTCCAACGAGGTGATTGGACACGCAGCCTTGATTCGCAATTCGATAGCCATTCCGCTATGATAAAACCAATTCAATACCAAAGGGGCGACGCGTCAAAGGGCGCCAAGGGGCGTTCAAGACGCCGCCGCCCGGATGCAAGCGTGGCTCGGCAAGCAAAGCGAAATCGTCCCGAGGTGACGGACGGTATCATCCTGCAGGTCCTGACAACAATATTGGAGGTGCGCATGGGCTTTCGTGTCCTGTTGGTTTGTATGATCGTATCGGTTTCCGTCTGGACCTCCCCTCTATCGGCGAAGACCTTTCGCTGGGCATCGAAAGGCGATGCGACGACGCAGGACCCGCATGGCCAGGACGAGAGTTTCACCAAGTCCATCAACGCGCTGGTGTACGAGCGGCTGATTCAGCCCGGCAAGGACATGTCGCCCACGGCGTGGCTCGCGACATCATGGAAAGTTGTCAGCCCCACCAAACGCGTCATTACCTTGCGCAAGGGCGTGAAATTTCATGATGGCTCCACCATGACTGCCGACGACGTGGTGTTCTCATTTGAACGCGCCGCAAAATCAAACCAGTTCAAGACCTATTCCATTCCGGCCGGCGTTGCCCGGAAAATTGACGACTACACGGTCGAGTTCACCACCGCCACGCCCAACCCGGTCGGCCTCATTTCCATCGGCGAAATCCCCATCATGAGCAGGAAATGGGCGGAAAAGAACAACGCGCTTCTCCCGCAGGATTTCACCACCAAGGAAGTCACGTTTGCCTCACGCAATGCCATGGGCACCGGACCGTACAAACTGGTCTCCTATGAGCCGGGCGTGAAGATCGTGCACACGCGCAATCCGGATTGGTGGGGCATCAAGGAAGGCCGCTCCGAGAGCAACATCGACACCATCGAATATCGCCCCATCACCAGCGACGCGACACGCATGGCCGCGCTCAAGTCCGGCGAGGTGGATTTCATTCCCGATCCGTCGGTGCAGGATGTAAATCTGCTGCGCGAAGACAAGGCGCTGAAGGTATGGGATGGCGATGAAACGCGGGTCATCACGATCGCGCTCGACCAGGCGCGCGATGAATTGCTGTTTTCAGACGTGAAAGGCAAAAACCCATTCAAGGACAAGCGGGTGCGCATGGCGTTGTATCAGGCCATCGACATCAATGCGATCAAGACCCAGGTGATGCGCGGCTTGTCGACGCCCACCGCGCTGGGCACGCCGAATCCAAAAGGCGAAGGGATACCGGCAGCTCTCGACAAGCGCCCTCCATTCGATCCTGAGGGGGCGAAGAAACTGCTCGCGGAGGCCGGTTACCCCAATGGCTTTGGATTCACGCTGCATTGCCCCAACGACCGCTATACGAACGATGAAAAAATCTGCGTGGCGCTGGCCGCCATGTGGGCGCGCATTGGCTTGAATGTGAAAGTCGAGGCGATGCCTAAAGCGCAATACTTCCAGCGCACACCCAAAAAGGAATTCAGCGCCTGCATGCAAGGCTGGGGCGACAATAACCGCGACGGCATGTTCACCTTGAAACCGCTTTACCACAGCCTCAATGACAAAGGCGCCGGGGATACCAATTACGGGAACTTCAAGAATGCCGCGCTGGATGAGTTGATCGACCAGGCCGACGTCGAGATGGACCTGGCCAAACGCCAAACCATGATCAACAAGGCAGTGGAACTGATTCGCGATGAAGTGCTGGTAATCCCCTTGCACCGGCAGGTGATTCCCTGGATATCACGAGCCAACATCAACCTGATCCATCGTTCCGACAACAAGTTCGCGCCGTTGTGGGTGAAGGTCCAGTAGCCGATTGGCGGGTAGCTCATGTGGCCGCCGCGCCAGGCTTTTCGCGGACTACCTCCATGTCTTTCTTGTGCCACATATTGCGTTCCACAATTTATCATCCGCCGAAAGGCTTGGCGCCAGTAGACGAAAAATGACCGTCGTCCCCGCCCCCGACTAAAGCATTCGAGGGCAGGCTGTGGCGGGGAACCAGCGTCGTGCGAAAGTCACTGGATCCGCGTCCGGCGAAACCTTTGTGGTTGTTCGCGGGACGACGAAATTCGTTGGGGGGTTAGGAATGGCATGTCGTTCCGGCCTGCTGAGTAACACACTTATGAGACTAATTGGCGACCGAACTGCCCCCTCGCTATGCTCTCCCCCTAAATCTCCCTTTAGAAAAGGGAGAAGTGCCTCGCGCAGATGTCCGCAGTGAATGGAATGGCAATTTCAACAAACCCCAAGACAGATCAATCACCCAATGGCGCTCACTTACCTCTGGACCGGATTCTTTCTCGTCGGCTTCGTCGCCGCGCTCGCACAATGGCTATTTCTGGGCGACGTCGAAATCTTCAAACGCGTTATCGACGGCACCTTTACGGCAGCGAAAGTCGCGGTCATGGACATCGCCTTGCCGCTGGCCGGCATCATGACGCTGTGGCTCGGCATCCTCAACATCGGCGAAAAGGCCGGTGCGATCAATCTGCTGGCGCGCCTCATCGCGCCATTTTTTTCGCGCATTTTTCCCGATGTTCCCAAGGATCATCCGGCGACCGGTCATATGGTGATGAATTTTTCGGCCAATTTCCTTGGGCTCGACAATGCCGCCACACCATTCGGCCTGAAAGCGATGGATAGCCTGCAAAGCCTGAACCCGAGCAAGGACGAAGCCAGTAACGCGCAGATCATGTTCCTGGTACTGCATACGTCGGGCCTCACGCTGATTCCACTGTCGATCATGGCGCAGCGCGCCATACTCGGCGCGCGCGATGCATCGGACATCTTCATTCCGACGCTGATCGCAACCTACGTAGCGACGGTCGTCGCGATGGTGTCCGTGGCGATCAAGCAGCGCATCAATCTGCTCAATACGGTGGTACTTGGCTGGCTGGGCGGGATTACCGCCTGCATCGTCGGCATGATCTGTTATTTCACCTATTTCCTGACGAAACCGGAAATTGAGGTTGTCTCCAAAGTCATCAGCAACCTGATCCTGTTTTCGATCATTGCCGGATTCATTATTGGTGCGCTACGCAAGCGGGTTGATGTGTACGATGCGTTTATCGAAGGCGCCAAGGGCGGCATCGAGACATCGCTGAAAATCATCCCTTACCTGGTTGGCATGCTGGTGGCAATCAGCGTACTGCGCAATTCCGGCATCCTTAATTTCATTGTCAGTGGCTTTACGTGGGCCTTTACGCACCTCGGGGTGAACACCGATTTCACGCCAGCATTGCCGACCGCGCTGATGAAGCCGATCAGCGGCAGCGGATCGCGGGCGATGATGATCGATGCCATGCAGACCTACGGCGCCGATTCATTCGTCGGCCGGCTTGCCTGCATTTTCCAGGGCTCGGCGGACACGACTTTTTATATCGTCGCGCTGTACTTCGGTTCGGTCGGGATCAAGAAGACGCGCTATGCCATTACCTATGGCCTGTTGGCCGATTTCGCCGGTGTTGTCGCGGCGATTTTTGTGGCTTATCTGTTTTTCCACTGACACGTGCTGCAGAGCGAAAATGTACGCATTCGCTTGCTGCACCTATATTCGCGGGATCGATTTCGCGAGGTAGAACCACTCATTTCCCGGCTCGGCCTTGGCATCAGGAAACAGGATGCAGCCATCGTCCTCGGCGAGCATTTGCGTGCCGTCGTGACGCGTACCAATCAGGTCCCCCCTGCATAGCGGGTCGAAACTGGCCCATGGACGGCTGAACGCGTCGCCGGCGTGATTGCGGTCGTGGACTTCATACATCTGTAGCGCCTCATATTCGGTCACGCGATCGGGCGGCATCGACGCCGTGATGCCGAGGTGGGCGAGGGCATTCAGGATTGCCCGGTAGCCGGTCTCGGGTGAGGAGGGATCGTCATGCTGGCCGCATTCCAGCGTGATCGAATATCCGCCGACCGAGCGCATGTATTCAGTCGTGCCGACACCATAGCGGGGATCAGTATTTAACGGGTTCAATGCCGTGCCGCCCGTGGCGGCCCGCCCGATGCGGCGTTCGACGCCACGGGCATAGGTGGATAGCCAACCCTCCACAAAGCGTTTCACGCCCAGGCGCAGGGCGAGCGCCCGTTCCTTGTCCTTGTGTTTGAACGGCTGCAGGGGGCCGGCGTTATTCTCCGGCCCCAGCATGGCGAAGGCCGGATTTTGTGCGCGTGTCGAATGTAGATCGAGTAGCACTTCATGCCTGGCGAGCAATGGGCACAGCCAATTGGCGATGTGATCCTCGAAGTCCTTCGGCGCGGAAACGGGATACAGGTTGCGGTTCAGGTTACGGTCGCCGGCGCGGTCATGACGCGCGTACGCCAGCGGGTTGGTCACTGGCACAAATGTGACCAGTCCAGCGGCAATCGCCAAATTACCATTGTCCAGATCGTCCAGGACCCTGGTTATCGCGCGGGTGCCACAGGTTTCATTGCCATGCACGGCGCCGAGGACAATGAGGCGGGGGCCCGGATTGATCCCGCTGTAGGTGACCGATTTGAAATGCATGCATCTTGGGCTGTTGGTCGAGGGCATGGAGAGTGTATGTAACTTGTGGCGGGAAGGCAGCGCATCGTCCCGATCCCGTTTGGGCTGAACACCGATCTTACCGGGGCGCCAGAAAGAAAATGGGCCGCATCGTCAGACGATGCGGCCCTGATTTCAACGCTGGTACAGCATTACGGGTACGGCTGCCTCATGATGATCTTCTGCTGAACCAGGCCATTGATGTTGTAGGTCATGATGGCGTTGCTCTGGTCGCTGAAGTCCAGCGTCATCGTGCCAACCTTGGTGACGACAAACTGGGCAGGGTTGTAATTCACGCCCAGCCAGACCGAGCTGATCGTCGAGTAGATGTCGCCCGTGAAGGTCGACCCGTTCCAGACGCCGCCAGGCACGGTATAGAACACGGTACGGCCGGCTGAATCGTAGGTGTACCAGACCGGGAACAGCACCCGTGCGTGCTGGGCGATATTCATGCCCCAGCCGTTCTGCTGCACGCCGCCCCACCACATATCACCGACCTGCAGGCGGGCGAGGCCATCGTCCGTGCCGAAAGGCTGACGCACGATGGGCTTGCTGCCGCTTACGCCATTGATGGTGTAGGTAAGCGTTGCGGTGCCTGTGCCCGTGTAGGTGACTGTTGCCGTACCGATCGATGCGCTTGGCTGGAACTGGCTCGAGACATAGAAGCTGTAGGGCGCGGATGTCGGCTGGTACAGCAAGCCGGTGAACGCGGTATTCGCCGCATTCCACGTGCCTTCCGGCAATACGTACCAGATCGGGTTGCCGGCGGAATCGTACACATACAGGACGATGAACTGTGCGCGGCCATGCTGGGTGATGGAAACACCCCAGCCATTTTCCGATGTGCCAACCCACCACATGTCGGTAAAGTCAGCCGGGCCCGAAACCGGGGTGACAGGCACCACGATCTGCTCGAATCCGAGGTCCAGCGTATGCGGATAGGTCACGACGTAGTTATGCAACCCGGCCGTGATCGACGGCACGCTGCAGCTCGCGACACCCATATCCGTTGCGCCCGGCAGCAGGGCAACCGAGACGGAACTGCAACCCGGCAAGGCGGTGCCATTCTCATTGAACGTTACCTTGTTGGTCAGGTTTACGCCGGTCACCGCCGCCTTAAGCACGACCGTTGCGCCAATCGATGGGTTGATCGGCGTGGTCACCAAGGACAATGTCACCGCGCTGGTATTGACCAGTTGCTGCATCGCAATGGAGTTGGCCGGATTCGTGCCGTCGCCACTGTAGGCGGCCGTATAGTTGGTTGGATTGGTGACGTTCAGGTGGCCCGGCACCGCACAGGTCGCGCTGGCCGAGACCAGTGGCACGGCGGCACAGAGTGTCACCGCACCGGTGTTGGTCAGTATCGAGAAGGTGACAGACCCGGTCGGGTTGGTGCCCGTGACGGTTGCCGTCAACAGGATCGACGCGCGGTAGGCTGACGGATTGCTCGATGAGCTCAATGAGACGGCACCCGGTGGGATCACGGTGAACGTACCCGTTATCGTAGGCGCGGCCGCGAAGTTTGCATTGCCCGCCTGATTAGCCTGCAATGTGCAGGTGCCGAGAATCAGCAATGTGATCGTCGTGCCATTGACACCCGAAGACGTACAGACAGCAGGTGTCATGGAGATGACGGTTACCGGCAAGCCCGATGTCGCGACCGGAACTACCGAAATCGGGGCAGTACCGAGAGCCAGATTCGGCAGGAAGCCAAATGAGATCGTCTGCGTTCCCTGGGTGATGGTGATGCTTTGCGGGACCGAGGCCGCGGCACTAAAGCGTGCATCGCCCGGCTGCGTCGCATTGATCGTGCAGATACCCGTCGTCACCGTTGTGAAGGAGGCGCCGGACACCGTACACACGGCCGGTGTTGCGCTGGTGTAGGTGATTGGCAATCCGGAGGTTGCAGTGGCGAGCGGGCTGATGGCGATTGGCGATGCGCTGAAACCGCGCGGTGACGTTTGCGCGCCAAAGGTGATTGTCTGCGTGGCTGCCGAGATATTGAAGTTTTGATTGACGGTAGGCGCCGCAAGGTAGTTGGCATCGGTGGCCGCATTGGCCGCAATGGCGCAATTGCCGACCGCGAGCATCGTCAAACTATTGCCCGTAACGGAGCAGATTGCCGGTGTCGACGTCGTAAAGGTGACCACACCACCAACCGGGGTCGTCGTCGCGGTCAATGTGATCGGCGTTGCACTGTATGGTTGTGCGACAGGACCCGTAAAGTTGATCGTCCGCACACCCTTATTGACGGTGATGGTGATATTTTGAGTCGCCGCCGGTGGGGTAGCGCTGGTCGCGGTCAATGTGATCGGGAATGTACCGGCAAGTGTCGGCGTTCCGCTCAATGTCGCTGTCCCCGAGCCTGGACCGCCCGAAGTAAACACGATTCCCGGCAACGCGCCAGACTCCGTAATGGTCGGGCTCGGTCCCCCGGAAGCCGCAATATTAAACGTGGCCATCGCGACGCCGACGGTTAGTGTCGGAACCGCTGTACCCGTCGTAAATGCGGGCGGGGCGATATTGACTGGCGTGACGTTGACGCTTAGCGATGCCACGCTTGTCTGCGGCGTTGTGTTGGTGGCCGTCACGGAACAGGAATACGTGTTTCCGTTGGTGAGACCCGGGACCGTTATCGGTGACGCCGATCCGGTCACTGTCGTGGTTGCCGGGGCGACGCCTGTGCACGTGACAGCGTAACCGTTGACGGCAATCGGATTGCCGCCGGTGGCCGCGCCGGTTACCGGCGTAAACGAAATCGTCGCTTGCTGGAAGCCCGCTGCACCCGACACGCCAGTTGGCGCACTTGGGGCTACCGGCGTTATCGCAAATGTCTGCTGCACCTGCACGGCAGCAGCGAAATTCGCATTTCCCGCCTGATTGGCGTTGATCGTGCAGTTTCCGGCGGAAACCAGGGTGATCGTGAGGCTACTCGCAGGCGTGATCGTACATACAGCCGGTGTCGTGGACGTCAGCGTCACCGGAAGGCCTGAACTGGCGGTCGCGCCAGAAGCCACTGTTCCGGCACTAAAGGCGGTTGCACCCGGGTTGTTAAAAGTAATCGTTTGCGCCGCCGCGGCGATGACCAGCGCGACGTTTTGCGTTGCCGGCGGACTGACGCCGTTGGTGGCGGTAACGGTGAAATTGAAGGTGCCCGCCACAGTTGGTGTACCGGCCAGAACGCCGCCGGCTGTCAACGGATTCATTCCTGTCGGGATGGTTCCTGCCGTTACGGAGAAGGTTGGTGCCGGCGAGCCGGATGCGGTGAATGTGTGGGTGTATGGGGTGTTCACTACGCCAGCAACCGGCGCGGCACTCGTAAAGGCAGGCGCGGCGCTGAGGTTCAAGGTGAAGCTCGCGGAGAGTGGGGCGGCTACCGTGGGATTGACACCACCGCAAGTGCCGTCACCACCGTCAACGACCGCGTTTGAAAATGGCGTGTCAAGACTGATGACATATGACGCATTAGTTGCAGTTCCTTGCGGCTGAATGTCCAGCGTCGCAATCAATTGATTGGCCACCGATGTGACCGGGGTATTCGTGGCAGTACCCGCGCCAAGGTCGCCTGCCGCGGTGTTGTTTATTGCAATCGGAAAGGCTACTACGGCAACGTTTGAAAAGTTGTAAGCCGCGTCCATGGCACGCGCCGTGAGATTGAAACGGCCGTTTTCCCCCGCATTCGCCGAGAGAAAGCGATAACTGGTGCCGCAGATCGATTCCGTTGTGGCAGCAACGCATAGTGACACCTGGAATGTGGCGCCAGGTGACCCCGTCGTATAACTTCCGGACGCGGCACCGGCACACGAGTTTCCAGCATGCAGTGTCGCCGTGATGGCGGCATGCGAAGGTGCTGCCATCCCCACAGTAGCGACCACGATGGCGGCGAGCGTTCGGATTATGGTGATGGCTTTCATCGTCATACCTCTCTGGGACTGAACCAGTTTCTGTTTGGTTTTCATGGCGAGTTCTGCAATGTTCATGCGGTTAAGGATCTTTATCATGGCAGGCTGTTACCTGAGCGGGCGCGGACCGTTGAAATGTCTCCACCGTCGATCGCGCCAGAGGCATTGAAATCGCCGCGGAAGTTGATCGCTGTTGCCGCCTGGCCTGAACGCGCGCGGATGGCACTGACGTCACCGCCGTCAACAAAGTATGACCCGTTCTGGTCGCCCACGAGGAAGCCCATCGAGACCGGGAAGGTTACGCCCGCGCCAGTGCCGTTGACATTGGCAAGCGTAACAGTGACGCGCGTGCGGTCCGCGACACCGGTAAGCGTGACGGTCACCTCATTACCCGCAAATGCGACACTGTTTGCCACCGGGGCCGCTGCGCCATCGACGGCTGTTACGGTGCCGGATGAAGTAATGGCCTCACTGAACTGGAACACGATGGTGTGACCTGTGCCGATCAACCGGGAATCGATCGTCAGGCCGCTGGAAGCGTTAATTGCCACGCCGGTCGCAATCGGCAGTGAGTAGGTTCCGGCAACGCCATGAACTTTGCGCGATACCACACTTACAAGAGCAAGTGGGGTAACCGCCGGCGTAACTATCACGCTACCGGAGGCTGGTCCGGTCCCCAGGGAATTGGTCGCCGTAACCGTACAGGTATAAGGCGTGCCATTCGTAAGTCCGGCGACGGTGATTGGCGAGACATTGCTGCTGGCGGATATTCCGTTACAGCTCGCCGTATAGGTCGTGATCACGCTGCCACCGGTCGACGCAGGCGGCGTGAACGAGATGGTCGCCTGTGCATTGCCCGGAGTACCGGTGCCAATGATGGGTGCGCCCGGTACGCTGCCGACGATACCAAAGCTTTGCAGCACTTGCGTCGCGGCCAGATAACTTGCATTGCCGGCCTGATTCGCGGCGATCGTGCAGGTTCCCAAGCCAATCATCGTCACATTGGATCCCGAGACCGTACAGACCGTCGTCGTGATGGACGTGAATACAACCGGATTTCCTGACCCGCCACCCGTGGCCGTCAGCGGAATCAGTGCGGTACCGAATGATTGTGTACCTGGATTGGCAAACGTAATCACCTGGCCGGCTTGTACCTGTGCGACGAGAGAGAAGTTCTGCGTGGCATCGGGCAGCACACCATTGGTTGCCGTGAAAGTGATCGCGTACGGGCCGCCGGCAGCCGGCGTTCCGGCAAGCACACCGGTCGCAGGGGTAAAGGTCACGCCGGCGGGAACTCCTATCGCGGAAAGTGTGGGTGCCGGGGTGCCCGTGGCGGTAACGACAAAATTATTTGCACCAGCCGTCGAGAACGTCGTTGTGCTTGCGCTGGTAAAGACCGGGGCATTGTTTCTCGTCAGTGTAAAGCTCGCCGTGATGGGCGCCTCGGAAGGAACCGTCGTCGCGCCACATGTGCCGTCTGCGTCCACCGCGACTGTCGACACGCTGTGCAGGCTGATTACGTAAGAGACGTTGGTCGCACTCGCTTGTGGGGCAAGATTGAATGTGGCGAGTAATTGATTGGCTGCCGAAGCAACCGGTGTCGATCCCGTACCACCGAAATCCGCCACCGTGGAAGGATTATTGATCGCCATGGGAAGTTGAGAAACTTCGCTGTTTGGGTCCGAGTAGTTTGATCCAAGTGTCACCGGGGACACGACCACAAAGCGGCCGCTTTCACCCGCGTTGGCGGCTTGCAGAACAATCGTGTGTCCGCAGGTTGCGGTTGGCGCCGTCGTGGTCATGCACAGGGAGACCTGCACGGGCGACCCGCCAGGCGAAAATTGCGCGGACGCGGAACCGCTGCACGATGCGCCAGCCGAAAATGTGGCCGTAACGGCCGCATGCGATGGAGAGGCAAATCCCACCGCGGCAAAAAGCAAAGGCGCCGCTATGCGAAAGATCTTGGTCAGGTTCATGTTGTGCCTCTTCACGAGTTAATTTTGTCCCAACTACATCCGTTAGACACGGGAATTCTTTCGGCTCACACCTGGCATTTCAAAATCGATACGAATAGTCCAATTTACCGGATGCAGCATACCATCATATTCTAGTATGGAAAACGCGTGATCGGGGGATACCCGCCGTTCACGCTTGGCAAACTCCTGCTTGTGGCGCATCCCAATTCAGTAACGCTATGCAATTTTTATACCTCTTTTCGAATCGGCTGTGTGAGATTCATCACTCTGATCGATAAAAAGGCTTCCTACCGTTTAAACGCAAAGCGACAGGAATCTCCGCCATTATTGCCCATTGCGAATGTTGAATGGATATGACCGGCGCCAATTTACAATGCTACTCCTGTCATCTCGCCATCCCCGTGTTCGGGCGATGTTGTGCCCTTTCTTGCTGAATGCATGTGACCATTGTCAAGAATAATCACTCTTGTCCGGCGATCTGTCTGCGTGAGGCCCATCGGATTCAGGGCAACAAATCGTTGCCGATTCTCGCCTTGGTTGTGGCGATATCAGCTGCCCCAATAGCTCCGCTGGCGTTTAGATCCATCATGAAATTCGCCAGGTTCGCCACTTGACCGGAACGCGCCTTCAGGCTGCTCAAATCACCTGCGGTCACGGTGCGCGAGTTATTGATATCGCCAACCAGGAAGCCAAGAGACGCGGTCGCGCTGGTCGTCCCGTTCACGCCATTGAGCGTCACCGTCGCGCGTTGTCGGTTCGGAACGCCGGTAAGCGTCACGATGACTTCATTTGTCGCGCCCGCACTTGCCACCGCCGTGCCGATTGTCGATGTGGCGGTTCCGGTCGTGCCCACGGCTCCGCTGAACGTAAAGACAATAGTGTGGCCCGACCCGATCGCGCGAGGCTCCACCGTCACCGCGCCACTGATAGGCTGTGAATCGTCGATTGGCAAATTGAATGTCCCTGCGCTGCCATGCACCTTGCGCGAATGTACGGCAAGAACTGACAAATTCTGGCTGAACGAGGCAACCACGGTGCAATTCGCGGTAATGGGGCTGGTGGTGAAGTTATTTGCCACCAATGATCCGCCGCAGGTGCCGCCCACGCTGGCCGTGTAACCACTATTCGCCGTAACGGTGAACATTGCCGTAGAACCTTGCGAAATTGATTGCGGCGTATTCGGACTGATGGTGCCGTTTGCGCCAGCGCTTGGAGTGATAGTAAAGGTGCTCTGGGTAAACGTCGGCGTCACCGTTGTCGCGCCGGTCAACGTAACCACACATGTCCCGGTACCCGAACAACCGCCGCCGCTCCAGCCGGTGAAGGTGGACCCGGTGTTGGCTGCCGCCGTCAGGGTGACGACGGTGCCGTGGTTGTAGGTTTCGGTGCAGTCGGCGGGACAGGAGATGCCGGCCGGCGCGGAAGTCACGCTGCCCGTGCCGGTGCCGGCCGGAGTCACGGTCAGCAGATAGGCGTTGAGCGTGAAGTTGGCAAACACCGAGCAGCTCGCCGTGATCGGGTTGGTGGTGTAGGTGGTGCCCACCAGCGTGCCGCCACAGCTGCCGCTGACGCTGGCGGTATAGCCGACACTCGGCGTCACCGTAAAGACGGTGGTGGCGCCATGATTGACCGACACATTCGTGCTCGGGCTGATCGTGCCATTGCTGCCGGCAAAGGGGATGACCAGGTAGCTATTGATCGTAAAAGTCGCGGTAACGGTCTTCAACGCATCCATCGTCACC
>JBDTSU010000003.1:0-33682 GCA_039930965.1 Betaproteobacteria bacterium | reverse complement strand
ATCCTGCGCGGGGGCTCGGAAGCACGCGAATCCAATCAGGCAATTCATGCCTGCCTGGCCGAGGGTCTGCGTGCGGCCGGACTCCCGGAGGCGGCGGCGCAGCTGGTGGCCACAACCGACCGCGCGGCCGTCGGCGAAATGCTGCGCATGAAAGGCATCATCGACGTCATCATCCCGCGCGGGGGCAAGAGCCTGACCGCGCGCATTGCCGATGAATCAAAGGTGCCGGTAATCAAGCACCTCGACGGCATCTGCCACGTTTACGTCGACGACAAGGCCGACCTCGAAAAGGCGCTGCGTATCGCCGACAACGCCAAGACGCAGCGCTATTCGCCTTGCAACACCATGGAAACGCTGCTGGTCGCACAGGGCATCGCGGCGACATTCCTGCCGCGGATCGGCCGCATCTATGCCGACAAGAACGTGGAAATGCGCTGCTGCCCTCAGAGCCGCGCCATTCTGGAGGGCGCGGGCATCGGCAACATCGAGGATGCGACCGAGGCGGATTTCCACACCGAATACCTGGCGCCGATCGTGTCGATTGCCGTGCTGCCCGGCCTCGACGAGGCGATTGCCCACATCGCCAACTACGGCTCGCAACACACCGACGCCATCGTCACCGAAGACCATTCGCGGGCCATGCGTTTCTTGCGCGAGGTCGATTCAAGCTCGGTGATCGTCAATGCCTCGACGCGTTTCGCCGACGGATTCGAATACGGGCTTGGCGCGGAAATCGGCATTTCCACCGACAAACTGCACGCGCGCGGCCCGGTTGGGCTCGAGGGCCTCACCTCGCAAAAATGGGTGGTATTCGGCGATGGCCAGATCCGCGAGTAGCTCGCCCCGTTGAAACCCATCGCACTACTTGGCGGTTCGTTCGATCCGGTGCATTTCGGTCACGTTGGCCTCGCACGTAGCGCTTTCGCACAGCTGGAACTGCAAAAGTTGCTGTTGCTGCCGGTCGGCAATCCGTACCAGAAAGGCAGACTGCCCTTTGCTTCTGCCACCCGGCGCGTCGACATGCTCAAGCTGGCCTTTCAGGACAATTCGAACATTGTCGTTGACGACCGCGAGCTGCGACGCGATGGGCCCACCTACACCTTCGATACACTGGTCGAGTTGCGTGCCGAATATGGCGAGGCGGCCAGTTTCGTTTGGCTAATCGGCAGCGACGCGTTCGCGGGGTTGGACACGTGGCATCGCTGGCGTGAATTGTTCGGCCTCGCTCACTTTGCAGTAATCGAAAGGGCTGGCCACGAGTTGTGTTTGGCGCGTGGTGCACAGGAGCTACGGAAAGAGGTTGAAAAACGGCTCGCGGGATTGTTGGCAACCCACGAGTCACCGACCGGATCGGTCGTGATTCTGGGGATGACACCGCCCGCCGTATCTTCGACCGACATCCGCCGCAAAGTCGCGTGCCACGAAACCGTGCGCGGCCTCACGCCCGATGCCGTTTGCGACTATATTGAGCAACACAAGCTGTATCTTTCCAGGGAGCAGGCATAAGTTGGCTACCAAAAAACTGACGACCATCGTTATTGACGCGCTGGAGGACATCAAGGCGCGTGACATCAATCTGATCAATGTCTCAAAGCTGACGTCCGTGTTTGATTACATCGCGGTCGCCAGTGCCGATTCCACCCGCCAGACCAAGGCGCTCGCCAAGAACGTGATGGAAAAGGTCAAGGAATCGGGTGGCTGGATTTACGGCATCGAAGGTGAGCAATCCGGCGAATGGGTACTGGTCGATTGCGGGGATGTGGTGGTGCACATCATGCAACCGGTGATGCGTGAGCATTACAAGCTCGAAGAATTATGGGGTGAAGGCAAGCTCGAATATCCCAAGCCCGCCGTATCCAAGCGCAAACCGGCCGCGGCAAAGGCTCCTGACAAAACCCAGACGGCCGCGAAGGTCAAGGCCCGAAAACCAGCAATGGCCCCACCCAAGGCCGGTATACCCGCGACCGATCAAGTCAGGAAGAAGAAGACCACGGTGACGGCTGTGACGGCCGGCAAGGTGAAGGCGACGGTGACGAAACCCAAGGTGGCAAAGCCCAAGGTGGTGAAGACCCACACCGTGAAGACCAAGGCAGTGAAGACCAAGGTAGTGAAGAAAAAAGTCGCGGCAAAAGTGGTCACCACCACGCGCAAGAAGGCGGCCACCCCCGCCGTCAAGAAAGTTGTTACCAAGAAGCCTGCCGTCGCCAAGAAGCCTGCCGCCAGGAAGCCTGTCGTCCGCCGGCGCAAGGCGGCGTCCGACTAATCCCGCCGCATTCCCGGTGGTCCCATGCCAGCACTGATAGGCAAAACTCCAGCACTGGCGCGGGGTTTCAGCCGTTTTCGGCCTGAGAGCCGCGTCCGTGCTGGTGTTTCGTTTCTTACGCCGTACGCCCGATGAGGCTGACCATCGTCGCACTCGGCCATAAGATGCCCGCCTGGGTACAGGCCGGATTCGATGAATATGCGCGGCGCATGCCGGCCGAGGCGCGTATTGAGCTGATCGAACTGAAGCCCGAGGACCGTGCGTCGCGGGCCGTTGCCCGGGTGCTGGAGCAGGAAGCGGCACGCATCGCCGCCGCCGTGCCGAAGCAGGCCGAACGAATCGTGCTCGATGAACACGGTGCACCGCTGTCGACGGCCCTGCTGGCGGCGTGGCTGAGGGAATGGATGGCCGAAGGCGTGAGCCCCTGTTTCATTATCGGCAGCGCCGACGGGCTCGCGCCGTCGGTCAAGCAATCGGCGAGGAAATTGGTGGCGCTGTCCGGATGTACACTGCCCCATGGCATGGTCCGCGTGATGCTCGCCGAGCAACTTTACCGGGCGTGGTCGTTGACGCAGAACCATCCATACCACCGGGAATAGAACTCGCCAGCCATGCAGCCTTCCTCGAACATCATCTATCTTGCCTCCAAGAGTCCACGCCGCCGTGAATTGTTGAAGCAGATCGGCGTTCACTATGAATTGCTGATGATGCGTGAACACGCACCGCGCATCGATGTGGACGAGGCGCCGCTGGGCGACGAAACCGCCCACGCGTATGTGCAGCGCATCGTCAGGCTCAAGGCCGAAACGGCAGTGAAGGTGATGCGCCAGCGCCGCCTGCCGCCGCGCCCGATCCTGACCGCCGATACCACGGTGACGCTGGACGGCCACATCCTGGGAAAGCCGCTCGACAAAGCCGATGCGGTACGCATGCTGACACAACTGGCCGGTGAATCCCATCAGGTGCTGACGGCCGTCGCCGTCGCCGTGGGCCAGGATATCAAGCAGGTGCTGACCACCAGTTTCGTCACCTTCGCCAAGCTGAGTGAAGACGAAATAAAACGCTACATCGATACCGGCGAGCCAATGGACAAGGCCGGCGGCTATGCGGTGCAGGGTATTGCGGCAAAATTCATCGCAAAGCTGTCCGGCAGCTACTCGGGCGTGATGGGATTGCCGCTTTACGAGACGGCAATGCTGCTGCGACAATGCGGGGTGCAGATCTGAACTCCCGCGCTTGATGCACCTCCTCGCTCGCGGCATCACAGCGCCTTTCCATCCCCGAGAAACCTATCCGTGAACGAGCAAATCCTCATCAACGTCACCCCGCAGGAAACCCGTGTGGCCATCATGGAGCTCGGCGCCGTCCAGGAATTGCACGTCGAGCGCGGCTCCAATCGCGGCCTGGTCGGCAATATTTACCAGGGCCGGGTGGGCCGGGTGCTGCCGGGCATGCAGTCCGCGTTCATCGAAATTGGCCTCGCCCGCGCCGCGTTCCTGCACGTGGCCGATGTCTGGGCCTCGAACAAGAGCGCCGAACAGAAACCGATCGAGAAACTGCTTCACGAAGGCCAGACCCTGGTGGTACAGGTCATCAAGGATCCCATCGGCAGCAAGGGCGCGCGCCTGTCCACGCAGATTTCCATCGCCGGCCGCTTGCTGGTGTATCTGCCGGGCGACCAGCACATCGGCATTTCCCAGCGCATCGAAGACGAGGTTGAGCGCGAGAACCTTCGCGAGAAACTGCACCAACTGATGCCCGAGGAAGAGACTGGTGGCTTCATCGTCCGCACCGTCGCCGAGACCGCCACCGATGAAGAACTGACCTCGGACATCGAATACCTGATCAAGCTCTGGCGCGGCATTTCGGAAGTGGCCAAAACGGCACCCCCGCAGATGCTGCTGTACCAGGACCTGGATTTGTCGCTGCGCGTGCTGCGCGACCTGGTGACCAAGGAAACCGAGCGCATTATCGTCGATTCGCGCGAAACTTACGCGCGGATGGTCGATTTTGCCGAGCGCTACATGCGCAAATCGCTGTCGGTGCTGGAGCATTACAGCGGCGAGCCGACCCTGTTCGACCTGTTCGTCGCCGAAGATGAAATCGAGCGGGCGCTGGCACGGCGCGTAGACCTGAAGTCAGGCGGCTACGTGATCTTTGACCAGACCGAGGCGCTCACCACGGTGGACGTCAACACGGGCGCCTTCGTCTCCGGGCGCAGCTTCGATGACACCATTTTCAAGACCAATCTCGAAGCCACGCAGGCCATCGCCCGCCAATTGCGGTTGCGCAACCTGGGCGGCATCATCATCGTCGACTTCATCGACATGGACAACGACGAACACAAGAACGCGGTGCTGAGCGAATTCCACAAGTCATTGTCGCGCGACCGGACGCGCATCACAGTCAACGGCTTTACCCAATTGGGCCTGGTGGAAATGACCCGCAAGCGCACCCGCGAAAGCCTGGCGCACGTGCTTTGTGAGCCCTGCCCGACTTGCGCCGGCCGCGGTGAGATCAAATCCGCGCAAACCGTCTGCTACGAAATCCTGCGTGAGATCCTCCGTTCCGCGCGGCAATTCGATGCCAAGGAATTTCGCATTCTCGCGTCGCAAACCGTGATCGATCGTTTCCTTGACGAGGAATCGCAAAGCATGGCGATGCTGGAGGACTTCATCAAGAAGCCGATATCGCTATCGGTGGAGACCTCCTACACGCAGGAGTTGTACGACGTGATTCTGGTGTAAGCCGGTCCTTACGATTTCGACAGGCTGTTCACGTCCAGCTTCTGCGTCGTCGAGAAGTCCAGCTTCTGCGTGGTCAAGAGATCGACGACGGGCTCCTTCGGCGCCGCCACCATCTTGACGGTCTTCAGGAACTCGGGATTGGGCTCCGCCGCGGGCGCCGGATCCATCGCGGCAACGGCAGCGGGCGGCGGGAACGCCGCAGGCACCGGCACCGCTGCATCCTGCGGCGCGCCGACATCGCGGACCTTCATGATCAGCGCGGTGATCATGGCGACCTGGGACTGGATCTCCTTGCGGTGCGCCTGCAACTTGTTGACCTCTTCGGTGATGGCCCCGCCGCGCTCGTTGATCTTCGCCAGGGAATCGAGACGTGCCTGCAACTGCGCCTTGTGATCCTTGATCTGGGTCTCCAGCGGCAACGGTACCGCCGCCAGCCAGCGCTCGGTATCGGCGCGCGCTTCGTTAAAAATCTTGCGCGCCGAATCGACCAGCATGCGCCAGAAGCGCCGAACCATGAAACGCTTTTCGGTCATGACAATATTCACCGGATCGCGGCAGAACTGCTCGGTTTCGTAGATCAGGATCTGCAGCTTGTTGCGCGGACCCTCAAAATCCAGCGGCGGAAAATCCATCTTGTCGAACTTGAAGCGCACGTGAAATGTGTTGTACACGCCCTCCATCAGGCGAAGGATGTCATCGCCGGCGAGGTTCACCGCCTTGAATTCGTCACCGACCAACTTGATCAGCTCACGCATGCCGCGGGTGAGCCCCGGCGTGGTCCACGAGTCGTTGATCGCCTGCAGGCTCTTCGAGCAGAGGATATCCAGCTTCGTCGGATTGAATACGTCGAGCAGCGCATTGCGCTTCTGGTTGAATGACGTGCGCTGGACCTTGTATTCGGTCAGGGCCTCGTTGTAGGCCTCTTTTTCCGCGCTCACCTTTTGCCACAACTTCATGGTGAGATCGCGGCTCTTGCCGGACAGCGTGGCAAGCTCGTTCAGCTGCGCCTGATTGGTCTCCAGTTTCTGGGTGCAACTGCGATGGCTGGCCACCATCATGGCGCCAATCTCGCTGGTGACGGCCTTGGCCAGCAATTGCCTCTTGATGGGAATGATCTCATTGGCCAGGTACGCTTCCAGCTTCTCGATACCCGAGCGTTCGACCATTTCGCGGTCGCCTTTGATGCGGCCGACGAGCGCTTTTTGGGCGGACAGGGCAAATACTTTTTCCGGCGGCAAACCGAGCTGGGCGCACGTTGTGTCCATCATGCGCTGCATGCCGGCCTTGATCTCGGGCTCGGTCTTCAACTCGTCCCACATGACGTCGATCTTGTTCAGCACGGCAATCTTGGCAGGAAGCCCGGCCTTGACGTAACGATCCCAGATTTCCAGGTCGCTCTTGGTCACGCCGGTGTCGATGGCCAGCAGGAACAGCACCGCGTGCGCATTCGGCACCGTCGAGAGGGTCAATTCCGGTTCCAGCCCGAGCGCGTTGAGGCCCGGGGTATCGAGTATCGACAAGCCGTTGGTCAGCAGCGGATGCGGATAGTTGATCACGGCATAGCGCCATGCCGGCACCTCGACAATATCGTCTTCATTGGGCCCCTGGCCCGATTCGTCGAACATGGGGATCAGCCCCATCATGCGCGCATCGAGCGCGTAGACCCGTTTGGTGTCCGCCAATGCGGACAGCGCCTGTTTCATTTCTTTCGGGCTGTTGACGTTGAGGCGGATCTTCGACCATTCCACCGGCATGTTCTTCAGCTGTGAAATCGATTCGTCGCGATAGCGCGTTTCCACCGATAGCAGCTTGAGGTAGGGCTCCTCACTGGGATCGTGGAACAATTCTGTCGGGCACATGGTGGTCCGGCCCACATCGGAAGGCAGCAGCCGTTCCTTGAAGCTCGAGAAGAACAGGGCATTGATCAGTTCCGACTTGCCGCGCGAGTACTCGGCGAGGAACGCCAGCATGAGCCGGCCGCGATTGAGGGTCTCCAGCAGATCGTAGAAGCGGATGGACTGCTGGACGTCGAGCTGGTTGGTCTTTTCCAGCCAGTCGTGATAGTCGTGCACCGCGCGTGTGAGGCCTTCCCGCCATTCGTTATAGCGGGCAATTTCAGTCTCAAAGCGGCTGTTGATGTTGGCGTTGAAATCCACGTCTGGGATCGCCTCAAGTTTTCATCGTTCAAGAGTGTACTGCATCGGCAGGGAACGCGTGTCCACGTGTGTGTTTAGCGGCTTGCCCTTGCCCGATGCAGCCGGACCGGATTCACTGCGGATCGCCAGCAGGCAAGACGCTCAGCCACCGGCAAACAGACCCGGCAACATCCTGCCTGTCGCGATTTCCAGCCACATCATCGGCGCGATCAAGATGACCTGGAGAATGACCAGCAGCAGCAGCGGTGACAAATCCACGCCGCCCACCAGCGGTATCAGACGCTGAAACGGCCGCAGGAAAGGCCGCGACAGGGCGTCAAAGAACGGCCTGATGGGGTGATAAGGGCTGACCCAGCTGAGTACCGCCTGGATGATGACCACCCCCATGAGCAGGTAGATCGAAAGCTTGAGCAGTTTCACCATGGCCAGCAGGACAATCGTCGGCCAAAAACCCGGCAATCCCAGGGTCTTGACGTCCAGGATTGAACAGACGGCGACCAGCAGGATGGTCTGCGCGATCCATGCCGCAACCAGCGAGGCGAGATCCAGTCCCATGGCGCCGGGAATGACCTTCCGCATCGGCTTAACCGCAAAGTCCGTCAGCGCCACCACGAAATTGGCGATCGGATTGCGAAATGGCGCCCGCAGCGCCTGCGCGTAGAAGCGCGTAAGGACCGCCAATACAAACAGGTTGAAGACGGTCTCGAGGACATAGATCAGCGCTTGCGCAGCCATCAGCTTGTCCTGTTTTCGTCGGCGCCCTGCCGGCCCATTTCGTCCCCCAGTTCGCGGGAACGATGGCAAGCAGCCTTGACGCCGGCGATGATTTGCCGCTTCAGGTCGAGCGCATCGAAGGTGTCGATCGCGCGCTCGGTAGTCCCGCGCTTCGAGGTGACCCGCTGCCGCAATACCCCGGGCGCCACATCGCATTCGGCCGCAAGCCGGGCACCGCCGAGAAAGGTCTGCAGCGCAAATTGACGCGCCGTGGCATCGGCAAAACCGAGCTCCTGGGCCGCCTGTTCGAGCGCCTCGATGAAATAGAACACGTATGCCGGACCGCTGCCCGATACGGCGGTGACGGCATCGAGCATGGCCTCGTCATCAAACCATGCGGTCTGCCCCACCGAGCCCAGCAGCGTTTCGACCGCCGATCGCGACGGTGTGCTGACCGCGGGCAACGCGTACAGCCCGGTCATGCCGACGCGAATCAGGGCGGGAGTATTCGGCATCGCCCGGACGATATTTTGGTAGGGTGCGGCCGCCACGCCGGGCCCGCTGGGCGACAGCCATTGCGCCAAGTCAGCGCAGCGGATACCGGCGGCGATGCTGACGACGAGCTGGGATGCCAGTCTGCCGGCGAACGGCGATATGGCGACTTTCATCATCTGTGGCTTGACCGCAAGGACGATGAGGTCGGCGGCAAGATCGCGCACGTGAAATTCGTTTGCGGAAGCGATGCCCAGCCTGTCCAGCAGGACGCGCGTTTCCGCCAGCGGTTCAATGGCGTGAATGTCGGTGACACGGGTGCCCTGCGCCACCAATCCGCCGATGATGGCCTGGCACATATTGCCGCCGCCCACAAACAGGATTCTCACTTCCTCACCCCGAAAATTGCGCTACCGAGCCGCACCATGGTTGCTCCTTCACTGATCGCCACGCCGTAATCATGCGACATGCCCATGGAAAGCACGTCGATGGCGAGGCCACTGCGATTCACCGTATCGAACAACTGTTGCATCATACGGAATTGCCGGCGTTGCGCGGATTCCTCCGGTGTATTTTCGATAATGGTCATCAGCCCCCTCAAACGCAGGGCCGGCAGGACGGCAATCTGCCTCGCAAGCGTGACCGCCTCGGCCGGCGCGACGCCGCTCTTGCCGGACTCCCCGCTGACATTGACCTGCACGCAAATATTGAGTGGCGGCAGGCCGAGCCGGTGCCCCGACAGCGCCTGGGCAATCTTCATACGGTCGATGCTGTGCATCCAGTCAAAATTCTGCGCAACCGCCTTGGCCTTGTTGCTTTGCAGCGGACCGATGAAATGCCAGGTCATCCCCTGCGGCCGCAAGTCCGCTGTCGCCTCCATTTTTGCGAGCGCCTCCTGCACGTAGTTTTCGCCGAACTCGCGCTGTCCCGCGGCAAAAGCGTCGCGAATGTCGGCAACTGATTTTGCCTTCGACACCGCGACCAGCGTGACCGGCCTGCGACGCTCCATCGGCAATCCCGCAATCGCGGCCTCGATGCCGGCTCTCACGTGTTGCAAGTTCGATTCGATTGGGGACATAATCACTCGATGGGAGGCCACTGTCTCTGACTGCGTTCGCTATCGCAAGCAGTGAGCCGGACAGAGCGGCCGATTCGCCGAATCGCCGGTTGATTTGTGCGTTCGACTTGAAACCGCCAAGGAAAAGTATAAATGGAAATTGCCGAACTCCTCGCTTTTGGTGTCAAGAACAAGGCCTCGGACCTGCACCTTTCAGCCGGACTGCCGCCGATGATCCGGGTGCACGGTGATGTCCGCCGCATCAACGTCCCGGCGCTGGAACATGATGACGTGCACGGCATGATTTACGACATCATGAACGATGGCCAGCGCAAGCATTACGAGGAAAATCTCGAATGCGACTTTTCTTTCGAAATTCCCAATCTGGCACGCTTCCGGGTCAATGCATTCAATCATCAGCGCGGGGCGGGCGCGGTCATGCGCACCATCCCGTCAAAGATCCTGTCGCTGGAAGACCTCAATGCGCCGAAGATTTTCGCCGAAATTGCCAACCAGCCGCGCGGCATGGTGCTGGTGACCGGGCCGACGGGATCCGGCAAATCCACCACCCTGGCGGCGATGGTGAACAATATCAACGAGAATGAATTCGGCCATATCCTGACGGTCGAGGACCCGATCGAGTTCGTGCATGAATCGAAAAAATGCCTGATCAATCAGCGGGAGGTCGGTCCGCATACGCTGTCATTCTCCAACGCATTGAGATCCGCGCTGCGCGAAGACCCGGACATCATCCTGGTGGGCGAAATGCGCGACCTGGAAACGATTCGCCTCGCCATGACCGCCGCCGAAACCGGGCATCTGGTGTTCGGTACGCTGCATACCAGCTCGGCCGCCAAGACGGTCGACCGGATCATCGACGTGTTTCCCGCGGCGGAAAAGGAAATGATCCGGGCCATGCTCTCGGAATCGCTGCGAGCGGTGATCTCCCAGACCCTGTGCAAGACCAAGGATGGCAGCGGTCGCGTTGCCGCACATGAAATCATGATCGGCACGCCCGCGATCCGCAACCTGATTCGCGAAGCCAAAGTCGCGCAGATGTATTCGGCTATCCAGACCGGGCAGGCGATCGGCATGCAGACGATGGACCAGAATCTGGCCGATCTGGTGCGGCGCGGCGTCATTACGGTTGCCGAAGCACGCAACAAGGCCGCCAACAAGGACGCGTTTAATTGAGCGCGTCGGCCTAGCCGTCGCAACAGGAGGATTTATGGAACGAGACCAGGCACTGAAATTCGTACACGAACTGTTGCGCGCGATGCTCGCGAAGAGAGCCTCCGATCTTTTCATCACCGCGGGCTTTCCGCCCGCCATGAAAATCGACGGCAAAATGACGCCCGTGTCCCAATCGAGCTTGTCGCCCGTGCACACCGGTGAGATTGCGCGCTCGATCATGACCGATAAGCAGGCGGCGGAATTTGAAGCCACCAAGGAATGCAACTTCGCCATCGCGCCCGCAGGAATTGGCCGCTACCGGGTCAACGCGTTCGTGCAGCAGGGAAGAATCGGCCTGGTGCTGCGCACCATCACGACCACCATTCCGAAGATGGAAGACCTCAACCTGCCGGTGGTTCTCAAGGATGTGTGCATGACCAAGCGCGGCCTGGTGATCCTCGTCGGCGGAACCGGCTCAGGCAAGTCGACCACTCTGGCGGCGATGATCGGCTATCGCAATGAGAACAGCTACGGACACATCATTACCATTGAAGACCCGGTCGAGTATGTTCATGAGCACCGGAATTGCGTGATCACCCAGCGCGAAATCGGCGTCGATACCGACAACTGGTTTGCCGCCCTGAAGAACACCCTGCGGCAGGCGCCGGACGTGATCCTTATCGGCGAAATTCGCGACCGGGAAACGATGGATTACGCGATTGCCTTCGCCGAAACCGGCCACTTGTGCATGTCGACATTGCATGCCAATTCCACCAATCAGGCGCTTGACCGCATCATCAATTTTTTCCCGGAAGAGCGCCGCCACCAGTTGCTGATGGACTTGTCGCTGAACCTGAAAGCGTTTGTGTCGCAGCGCCTGATACCCAAGAAGGAAGGCAAGGGACGTGTCGCCGCCATCGAAATCCTGCTGAATTCACCGCTAATTCAGGATTTGATCTTCAAGGGCGAAGTTCACGAAATCAAGGAGATCATGAAACGCTCGCGCGAAATCGGCATGCAGACATTTGATCAGGCGCTGTTCGACCTGTTTGAGGCCGATATGATTTCCTATGAGGACGCCCTGCGCAATGCGGATTCGCTGAATGATTTGCGCCTGAAAATAAAACTGGAAGGCAAGAACGCCAAAGAAAAGGACCTTGCCGCCGGACTGGAACACCTGGAAATCGTCAAGTGAGGCCGTGGCTCACCAACGGCGATTTTCCGCTGATACATCCCTACGCACGATTAGCCGGGTGCCGGCGTCCCGCCAGCCTCAGGTCGTTACGAACGGCACCGTGATCAGGCTGCTGGAAATTTCGGCGCCGCCGAAGGCCTGCACCAACGCAAAACCACACCCCGCCAGCAGGACAATCAACGCAATGGCCAATGCGCCGTTTTGCGTACTCGTGTTTTCAATGAAGCGTTTCATGGTGGACTCCTTACGTGAAGAATGGGAGATGTCCCACGCCTTCAGTATCCGGGCATCTGGCTGCCGGTTCTTGCACAAACCTGCCGAATTGTTGAACAAACCTGCTGTTCAATTGAATAAACCTGTTATTTCATGACCGGAAACGTCGCGCATTTCCATTTGTACATTTGGAATGAGCGATTCCTCTATGTCGGTCCAAGCAAAGGCACTACCCTGCATCGCGTACATGCCGCCGTATGGCTGAATGCCTCCGAGGGCACGATTCGGGTCACGCTTGCAGACGGCACCCGCCTCGAGGACGCCGTTGTCTATCTGCCTTCCGATACCGAATACGCCGCAGACGAGGTGGCGGGATCGATCGCCGCCCTCTATTGGGAGCCGGAGAGTGCCAGCTTTCATCGGGCGACGGAAGGTGTCGCCAATGTGCCGCGGGCATTTCGTTGCCGGCATGTGAGCCGCGAAGCCTGGCTGGCGCTGCAGAATCCGGCGACATCGCTGGCGGATGCCGAGCAACTCATGGCGAACCTGTTTGAACTGGAGCAAAGCGAATTCGCGGCGGACTTGCCCATCGACGCTCGCATCAATGCCGCACTTACTTTCCTGCGCGAATCACCACAGCACTATGACCGCATCGAGGACCTGGCGGAACGAGCGCACCTTTCGCCGTCCCGGTTCGCACATGTATTCAAGACGGCCGTCGGGGTGCCGGTGCGTCGCTATGTTCTGTGGATGAAGATGAGGCGTGCACTCGATCTGGCGATCGCCGGGGATTCGCTCACGACTGCTGCGCTGTCGGCGGGATTCGCCGACTCGGCCCACCTGTCGCGTACCGTGCGGGCCATGATGGGCATCGCGCCGGAGTATTTGTTTCGCCATCGAGAGCGTCTGGTGATTCACAAGTGACCGACCTCGTCGGCGGGTCGTGATCCTGGCGTTCAGCGATGATCTTCAGGTCGCACCGGGAGCGGCGGGTTTGCGGTTGCTGCCGGCAATAATTTTGTACTCGAACAAACGGCACTCGAGCTTGCCGTTGAACAGCGGCGTCCGCCGGCTGGCCGAAAGACGTACCAGCTTGGCGAGTTGCGGATCACCGGTAAAGAAATATGCCCGCCAGCCGGCGAATTTCTGCTTGAGCAAATCGCCCAGTTTCGGATACAGGGAGGCCAGATCGTCCGTTTCTCCGAGTCGCTCGCCATACGGGGGATTGGTGACCAGGACGCCCGCCGGCGCCGGCGCGGAAACCTCCAGAATATTCACCTGTTTCAGGTGCACAAGATCGACCAGCTGGTTGGCAGTGAGATTTTCACGCGCATCGGTGATTGCATAGCCATATTTATCGGATCCGTAGATCGGCAATGGCCCCGCAGGCGGCGGCTTGCGCGCCGCCTGCGCGCGGCTCACTTCCGCCTCCCAAACCAGCGGATCGAAATTTTTCAGCTTGGTGAACGCAAACTCGCGAAGTCGATTGCCCGACAATCCGGGTGCAATATTCAACGACATCTCGGCTGCCTCGATCAGGAATGTGCCGCTGCCGCACATCGGATCGAGAAACGGTTCCCGCAAGTCCCAGCCGGACAACTTGATGATTCCCGCAGCGAGGTTCTTCTTTAGCGGTGCCTCGCCGGTGTGATCGCGCAAGCCGCGCTTGAACAAGGGCTCACCCGAGAGATCGACGTAGATCGTCGCATGGGTGGCATCCAGAAATGCATGGATGCGCACATCCGGCGTGCGCGCATCCACCGAGGGCCGCGAGCCGACCTGCTCGCGAAACCTGTCGCACACCGCATCCTTGATGCGCAGCGTGATGAAATCGAGGCTCTTAAGCGGGCAGCGATGGGCGTTGATTTCGACCTTGATGGTCCGGGTCACATCGAACCACGAAGGCCAGGGCTGCAGGAATGCCGCATCGTAAATGTGCTGTTCCCGCTCATAGGGAAAATGCGCGGCGCGCCAGAGAATTCGGCTGGCAATTCGCGAATGAAGATTGGCGCGGTACCCCAGTGCCTTGTCACCCTCGAATGAGACCCCGGCCTCCTGTGCCAACAATTCAGTTGCGCCCAGCGCCTGCAGTTCGGCGGCGAGGACTCCCGCCAGTCCCCGGGGACACGGTGCAAAGAAATGTTCGCTCATTGGATCCTAGAAGGGCTTGACGACGACCAGAATGACTATACCGATCAATGCCGGCAAAGTCGGGATCTCATTCAGCCAGCGGTAAAAGACATGGCCATGGCGGTTGCGGTCACGTTTGAAATCGACCATCAGTTTGCCCAAATAGAAGTGGTGCGCAACCAGGATGAGCACCAACACCAGTTTTGCGTGCAGCCATCCCATCGCCTGGGCGGGGTTGTTCCACCACCCCAACCAAAGCCATAGACCGAGCACCACGGTGAGAATCATGCAAGGCGTCATGATGCCGAAGTAGAGTTTGCGTTCCATGATTTTGAAGCGTTCCATGGAAATCCGGTCTTCCGCCTGCACATGGTAGACGAACAGGCGCGGCAGGTAGAACAGGCCGGCAAACCACGCCACCATGAAGACAATGTGAAACGACTTGATCCACAACATGCCTATTCCAGAAACTTGTTCAGGGCCGAGTCAAGTGTGCCACGCGCATGCATGATGAGCTCGCAGAATTCGCGCACCGCACCGCCGCCGCCCGGCGCATGCGTGACGTAGTGGACATGCGCGTGCATGTACTGGGGGGCGGCCGGTACACAGGCGGCGAATCCGCAACGCGACAGGAAAGGCAGGTCGACGACATCGTCCCCCAGACCGGCGGCCTCGGTTGCGTCGAGGGAAAGGCTCGCCAGCAACTGCTCGAATACCGCGCGTTTTTCGGGAACACCCATGAAGAGCTGGCCGATGCGCAAGTCCTTCGCGCGCCTTGCCAGCGCGTCAGAGGAGCGCCCGGAAATGATCGCCAGTTCCACACCGGACTCGTGCAGCATCTTCAGGCCGTGGCCATCCAGGGTGTTGAAGACCTTGGTGTCTTCGCCTTTCGGGCCGTAGTGGAGACGGCCGTCGGTCAATACACCATCGACATCGAAGACGGCCAGCTTGATGCGCGCCGCACGTGCCAGCAATTCATCCTGAATGCCCGGCGGGAGGAGCCAGCGCATCACAGCACGCCCGCGCGCATCAACTCAAGCACGTGCACCGCACCCAGCAGCTTGTCTTGTTCATCGACCACCAGCAGGCCGCTGGAGCCGATCTTGTGACGCTGAATGAGTTCCGCCGCCTCCACTGCCAGCTTGTTCGCCAAAATGGTCTTGGGCGCGCGCGTCATCACCTCGGCAACCGGCACGGAGCGGATATTGTCGTGCGTCTCGAGCGCGCGCCGCAAGTCGCCATCACTGAATACGCCCAGCAAAATGTCTTTTGAATCCACCACGGCGGTCATGCCGAGGCCTTTTCTGGACATCTCCATGATGGCTGCCGGGAGCAGCGCGTCGCCCGACACGCGCGGCACACGGTCGCCCACCACCATGACATCACTTACATGCAGCAGCAAGCGGCGGCCCAGCGAGCCGCCCGGATGATGCATCGCGTAGTCTTCCTCGCCAAAACCACGGGCGTCCAGCAACGTGACCGCCAGGGCATCACCGAGTGCCAGGGTCGCGGTGGTGCTGGCGGTCGGCGCGAGGTTCAACGGACACGCTTCCTTCTCGACCGCGGCGTCAAGATGGACGGTGGCCGCTTCAGCCAGGGTCGATTCAGGCTTCCCGGTGATCGCGATGATCGGTGTGCCTCGGCGCTTGAGTTGCGGCAGGATCTTGAGAATTTCATCGGTCTCGCCGGAGTTGGATATCGCGATCACGACATCCCCTGCGGTAATCATGCCCAGGTCGCCATGACTGGCTTCGCCGGGATGCATGAAGAACGCCGGGGTTCCCGTCGACGCCAGCGTGGAGGCAATTTTGCTGCCGATGTGACCGCTCTTGCCCATGCCGGTCACGACCACCCGCCCTTTGTTTTGCACGGTCTCGTAGAGCAGCTTGTGCGCGGCCAGGAAGGCGCCGCCAAGTTTGCGCGATAACGCGAGCACCGCATCAGCTTCAATGACCAGGGTTTCGCGCGCCAAATTGAGCGTGCGCTCGATATCCGAGATGGAACGGGGTTGTAATAGACTCTCCATGTTGACATTGTAATGTCATCCACCCCGCGCAACCATGACCGCTCACGCCACTCTGCCGATAGTCGTAATCCTGCTGGCGACCGCCGTGGTGATGGTCGTCGTGTTCCGGCGCCTGAACATGCCGGCGATCCTCGGTTACCTGCTGGTGGGCGTACTGATCGGTCCACACACGCTGGGCATCGTGCCCGACTCACCGGGAACCCGATACCTTGCCGAGTTCGGCGTGGTATTCCTCATGTTTTCGATTGGTCTGGAGTTCTCGCTGCCGCAGCTGGTATCGATGCGCAAGCTGGTGATCGGCTTTGGGGGATTGCAGGTCGTCATTTCCATTGCCATCGTCATCGCCATCGCCACATTGGCGGGCCAGACCTGGCAGACGGGGCTGATACTTGGCGGCATCCTCGCTATGTCGTCGACGGCGATCATTACCAAGGTCCTGGCGGAGCGCACCCAGTTACATTCCCTGCACGGCAAACAGATCATGGGGGTTTTGCTGTTTCAGGACCTGGCGGTGATCCCGCTGCTCGTGCTGATACCCGCCCTGGCGTTATCGGGCAAAGAGATCGCGGTTGAAATTGGCGCCGCGCTGTTGAAAGCAGGCGCCGTGCTGGCGGTGATTCTGGTGCTCGGTCAACGCATCATGCGATCCCTGTTTCACGTGATCGCCGCGCAAAAATCCTCGGAACTGTTTGTGCTCGCCGTACTGCTGGTCACGCTCGGGTTGGCCTGGGCAACGGAAGCGTCGGGCTTGTCACTGGCGCTGGGTGCCTTTCTGGCCGGCATGCTGATTTCCGAGACCGAATATCGTTACCAGGTCGAGGACGACATCAAGCCCTTTCGCGATGTGCTGCTCGGGCTGTTCTTCGTCACCATCGGCATGCTGCTCAATCTGCGCGAAGTGCTGGAACATTGGGGAGTCGTGCTGCTTGTGCTGCTGGCATTGATCACCCTCAAATTCCTGGTGATCCTGGTCCTAGCTCGGGCGATGAAAAACGACATGGCGGTGGCGCTGCGCTGCGCCCTGGCACTTGCGCCGGCGGGAGAATTCGGTTTTGTGCTGCTGTCGCTTGCCGGGCGGCACAATGCCCTGGGCGATCCCGTCGTGCAAATCGTATTGGCGGCGATGCTGATTTCAATGATGCTTTCACCGGTGATCCTGACCCACAGCGAGAAAATCGTGATGCGGCTGGTGGCCAGTGAATGGGAGATGCGTGCCGTGCAACTGCAGCAGTTGGCGATCCGGTCGATAAGCAAGAAACAGCACGTCATTATTTGCGGCTATGGCCGGTCGGGACAAAGCCTGGCGCGCTTTCTGGAGCAGGAAAAGATTTCCATCATTGCGCTGGATGCGGACCCGATCCGCGTCAAGCAGGCCGCCGCCGCGGGCGATTCTGTCATGTTTGGCGATGCCGCGCGCCGGGAAGTATTGACCGCCGCCGGACTGCCGCGCGCCTCCGCGGTGGTGGTGAGTTTTGCCGATACACACGCCGCCATGACGATTCTCTCCCACGTACGCGCCGTGCGCCCGGAGGTACCGGTAATCGTGCGCACATTTGACGATTCCGACGTGGAGAAGCTCAAGTCCGCGGGGGCGGCCGAGATCGTGGCGGAAGTGGTCGAGGGCTCGTTGATGCTGGCCACCCAGACCATGCTGCTGCTGGGTGTGCCGCTCAACAAGGTGTTGTCGCGCCTGCGCCAGGTTCGCGGCGAACGTTATGAGCTGATGCGCGGTTTCTTTCCCGGCGCCACCGACATGGACGACGCCCAGTTCGACTCACAGCAGCCGCGCATGCAGTCGATTGTCCTGGAAGATGGCGCGGCGGCCGTCGGCCAGGATATTGGCGCGCAACGACTTGACCAACTCGGCATTCAGTTATCGGCGCTGCGGCGAAACGGCATGCGTGAGACGCAATTGAATGCCGACTTCGTGCTGCAATCAGGCGATGTGCTGGTGCTGACGGGTACGCCGGAAGCGCTGGCCAATGCCGAGATACGACTGCTGCAGGGTTAGGTACAACCCGCGAATCTCGCGGTTCCTGAAAGGCGTGCTCGCGGCGATGGGCAATAAAAAAACCCGCCAAAGCGGGTTTTTTTATTCTGTCTTGGTGCGATCAGAACGCGGCGCATACGGTATAAACCGCGCCATCGCCGGCAAGCGTCATGGCCGCCGTGGTGGTTGCGTCGGCAGCCGTTGCCGCATTGTTACCGACAATGATGCGAACCGAACCCGTGGCCGGATTACCGTCGTCCATCGTGGTATCAATCTGACGCGCAAATCGACCGTTGATATTTCCCTGGCAGACAAAGAACGAGCCATTGAACGGGGTGGTGGGTGCCGTCAGGATAGCCGCGCTGGTGATGCCCAGATTGCCGTTCTCACTGTTAAGCGGGCGATAGTCGGTTGCCGTCGTGTCGGTGGTGCCTGTGGCCAGATTTGCGAAGCGCACATGCTGCCAGAACAGGAAAGACTCGTCGGTCGTGGTGATCGAATTCCAGGCGCCTTCGATGCGGCCGTTTGCCAGGGACGCCGCGGGTGTCGTCGCAACGGTTGCACCGGCAAGATTGGTGTTTGCACGTGGATCATCACCCGGCATCGCCTTGAATCGATCCTGATAGCCGTATACCTGTGTTGCGACAAGCTTCATGTCATTGACCATGGCCTTGACCTTGGCGCTATTGATCAACTCCTGGCCCTTCAGGATGCCACCGAGCAGCAGGCCGATAATCACCAGCACGATCGCGATTTCCACCAGCGTAAAGCCCGACTGCTGGTTCTTCATGCCTTTGAAACTTTTCAAGTTCTTCATTTTGTTCCCCAATTTCCGTAGGTTAGAGTGCGTTTGATGCCGTTTCTGTTCTTAGTTGATGGCGAGACCGAGTACCATGCCGAAAGCGATAAAGGCGGTCGCCAGGTCATACAGGTTGATTTGGTCCATGGTTTTCATGTTTGACCCGCCTTATGTTCGAACTGCCTGTGCTTCCTAGAGCAATCGTCGTGCCATCAATTCAACATATTGATTAATATAATTTATTTATGATCCACCTCCCATCATGATGATCAAAGGCGGATTTTCCATAGTCATTTGTGTCGTTGTGTCGTACACCTGTCCGGGTTTCCGACAGATTCCCATGACGAGCGGGTGGCCGTTGGCGGCGTGTGGCAATTCACGCTAGTCTCTCTTCGCATGCCCTCCTCTCAGCCGCCACCCCTACGTGAATAGTCTTTTCCCCGCGACCGCCAAGCCCCTGATTTCGTGGATCGTACACGGGCGCCGCTGGGTCATCCTGGCCATGCTGTTATCGCTTCATGCCGGCCTCCTCGCTGATTCCGGAAGCGATTTTCAGCGTATCTGGCTGATTGTGCATTTCGGCCTGTTTCTGCTCTGGCAACCGTTTATCAGCACCGAACGCGAACTGAAAGTATTCGCGCTGTTCATGCTGTTCGGGATCACCGGCGTGGTGCTGTACAGCCTGGCCGGGTGGATGCTGGTGACCTGGGTCGCCATGCTGATCGCGATCATGGGCGGCAAGGTGTTCACCCTGCAGGCAGCGCGGCGCAGCCGCTTTTATCTGGTCGCGGTGTTCTACCTGTTCACCGTTCTGCTGATCTGGACGGTGCCGGTATCGCTGCTGGAAATCACCGCCATCCCGGCCGGCCTGCGCTTGCTGGCCAGCGTATTTCTGCCGCTGTCGTTGTTGCTGATGGTGGTCCTGCCATTCCGGGCGGAAGACGAAAACACCACGCAGGTGTTCGATTTCTTCTACAGCCTGATCGTTTTCCAGTTGGTCGTGGTACTGGTGCTTGGCAGCATTGCCGCGATGCGCGTCACACACAATCAGTACTTTCAGGCGGTGGTGCTGACTGTGCTCGCGTTTTCAGCGGCCCTCTTCATCCTCGCCGTTCTTTGGGGACCGCGGACCGGATTTGGCGGACTACGGACGTACTTTTCGCGCTATTTGATGAGCGTCGGCATGCCGTTCGAACTGTGGATGCGGCGCATTGCCGAATTGTCCGAAGCTGAATTGAATTCCTCCCGCTTCCTGCAGAATACGCTGGAGGAAATCGAAAAATTCCCGTGGATTATCGGCTGCGTCTGGCAATCACCCGACGGCCCGGGGCGCTACGGCAACAAGACCGAGTTTGATTCGCACTTTCTCTACCACAACCTGGAAATCACGTTCTACACCGAGATACGCATGTCGCCGGCGATGTTCCTGCACCTGCGGCTGCTGGCTCAAGTCGTCGGCGAGTTCTACGAAGGCAAGCGGCGCGAGCAAGTGCTCAAGCAGAATGCGTACATGCAGGCCGTGCACGAAACCGGCGCCCGGCTCACCCATGACATGAAGAACCTGCTGCAGTCGCTATACGCCCTCACATCGGCCGGCACGACGCGGCCGCAGGACGACCGGCGCAAGAAATCAGATTACGAGGCGATGCTCGAGCGGCAGTTGCCACAACTGGCCAAGCGGCTGCAGTCCACATTGGACAAGCTGCAAAACCCGGCTCTCGGTGCGGTCAACGTCATCCTGAGCGCGGACGACTGGTGGCAGGATGTACTTGCGCGCCATGCCGGCGACGATATTGCCTTCGATGCCCGTCCCACACTCGACGCGGTGATCCCCGCCAACCTGTTCGACACCGTGCTTGAAAATTGCCTGGAAAACGCCCGAAAAAAGAGGGTATCGGAGCCGTCAATCAAGATTACGGTGGATTTTTCTACTGAGGCCGGTAAACCCACGCTATCGATCACCGACACCGGCAGTGCCATTCCGAGCGGCGCGGTGGATGGGCTGTTTCGCGCGCCGGTCGCGAACTCACGACGCGGCGGATATGGCATCGGGCTCTATCAGGCATTCCAGCAAGCTGATCAAGCCGGGTATGGCCTGTCGCTGGCGTGCAATCAGGCCGGGGAAGTTCGGTTTGCGTTGCGGAAAAATGCCTAGCGCAAATTTGTAGAACCAGCATTCATGCGGCTTTACAGGAATTTTCGCCCTGAGAGCCGCGCGGATGCTAGTGTCAGGCGTTATCGCTATGGAAGCTTTCCGGCATCGAGCATCTTCTTGAGGATGGTGGTAATGGGAATCCATGTGACGATATCGTCGAATTCATTTGTTCCGCCTTTGACCGGGGTGTGCGAGACGAAAACCTTATTGCCATCCGTGTTCTTTGATTCGTCAGCTCCGGTTGCACCCGCCGGTGCATTCTGTGCCAAGGACATTAACAGGATTGGGGCCTTGGTCGTAAGCGTGTTGGCCGTACCGCCGCCGCAAGTAGTCGCGGTTACACCGGTGCCGCTGTTGCAGATATACAAGTAATTCGAGCTTGCCGCGCCCAAAACCGATAAGGTCGCTAACTGCATGTCGGTCGGACTGGTCGAACTGGTAAAGGGAAAAGCGCCGGCGCCAACTGCCTCTCCAAAGACCGCATACCTGACCCGGTTGCTTTCATTGCCCCAAGCGTCGACCAGAAAGCCCTGATTGTCGAGGGAAGACAATCCCAGGGTCGCTCCCGGAACAAAGCCGTCATAAAAATTGGAACAGTTACCGTGAGCCTGGACTGCCTGAGTTTCGCTGCCGGGGCAGTTACCCGATGCCGCCACGCAAAAACTCTCCCGCCCCGCCGAGTTGCTGGTCGCATTGGCAAACGCGGGGCACGGGAACCTGCCATTGGCCATAGCAAAGCCAAGGAGCGCCTCCTTCACCTCCTCCAGCATGCGGCGGGTTTCTTCCGTGCGTCTTGCCTCAACCTGGGTGGCCAATGGAACGCCGACGGTCGTCAGCAGGATGGCGACGATGACCATCACGATCGCCACTTCCAGCAAGGAGAAGCCGCGGTGCCGGGAACAATTGTGCACCCTCGATGCGTTCATTGAGTTCCTTGCCTATGGGAAATATACAACCACATCATTGAATCCCGATTGACGGGTTGAAGAAGTGACCTTGTTGCAATTGGACAACGGGGAGCACGCAGTCGATACCGGCGCCGGCGTCAGCGCGCCACACGGCGGCGGCGCATTGATCAATCCTTCAAGCGACTTATTGCTGATTTCAAGATAGTTCGACGCGTAGCCATCGTTATTTCCACCACGAACCTGTGCGGGCGTCGTCGTATTGAGGGGCCGTCCGGCGACAATCACCGCAACCTGCTTGCCGCTGGCCGTGATGTTGCCGTCTTTGTCCTGGACCTGCAAGCAGTTGGATGACGTTGTGCACGGACCGCCGTTGCCAGATGCGGCTGGCTTGTAAGCGTCCGCGACCGCATAGAAGACGTGCAGCTTCCAGTCGTTCCACCAACCAAGGTTGATATTGCATTCCAGCGCGCCGCTACCCCACGAGTCAGCCATGGAATAGGCCGCCGTTGTGTCGAAATTAATGTCGGGAATCCGGCCAAATGACACGCTATCGTGATCCGACCAATAATTGCTATTTATCGGCGTCTGGCGGCAGACCGGTGCCGGCCACGGGTAACGCCCGCGATTTGCACCCGCATACAATCTCAGGCAACCCATGGCTTCCGCCGCGATCCTTTTCTGGACGGCTGCCATGATCCGGTCCTGGGTTATGGCCACGATTCGATCGTTGACCGCAAGCGTGCCCGCCACCGTTACCGGACCTTGAATGAATCCGTTGCCATTGCCGGTTCGCGTCGTGTTGTTGTCGACAAAATCGGCGTTGTCTTCGCCCAGGGCCAAGTCCAGGTAGTTGAGCGGATTGCATTTGGCGGTTAACGCGGGGGGGGACGACGTGCAGATGCCGGCGGGATCGCCCGCGGGATTGCATGTGCCGCCATTGCAGGATCGTTCCTGCGGAACGGCGGAGCCCTGCCGGGTCAATACATCGCCGGGCGCAATGACCAGCGCCACGGCACCACCGGCGTCGCCAAGATAGGCATTGCTGGAGGTTCCATCGTGAATGACGGTACCCGCGCCGTTCCGCAACGTAATAGTCCCCAGACCGGTTGTCGGGTTCAACAGGATCGCGGAAGCAGTTGCTGTCTTGAATTGACTGGATACCGCGTACCAAAGACGCTCGCCGTTCGCGTCTCGCAGATCCGGCAGGCCGAGCGTCTTCCACGGCAGGCGTCCCAGGCGATTTTGTTGTTGCGTCGATCCGCTGCCGCTTCCGCAGGTGCCTTCGGCCAGGCCATCGTCGTTGAGGTCGGGACACGGCAACGTCCCGGGCTTTGGCGTACTGGCGGAAAAATCACGGCCGGCGGCATACGCAATCAGTCCATCTGATGCAATTCTCAGCACGTCATCGGTAGCGCGATTCCGGGCCACTTGCGCCGCGCCAATATTGAACTGGGTGACCAGCAGCACGCCCATTATTCCCAGCGCAAGAAGCATGAAAAGCAACAGCGCAAATCCGCCATGCCGATGCAATCCTGCCCTGCCTCTGGGATCGCCTTCAGCGCACACAGCAATTCATTTCCGCAATGGCGCGCTGGCGGAGCCGTGCTTACGAACTGCCTTTCGGCTCTTCGCGGGCGCCTTTGCGCGGGTCCGTTCTGACGCAGAGGGTTCACGGGTCTGCTGGCCGGCGATGATCGTGGTGGTTTCCATCCCGACCGATGTCGACTGGACCCGCGCTATTATTCTTGCATCGCTCATCAACTTTTGAACGCCATCCACCCAGACCGTTGAACTACCATCACTGCGCTTCACGAATCCATCTAATACAGAAGGCGCGGTCCTTTCCCAACTTTCCTGGACAGAGCCCGCCCCCCGCCAGCGAGCGGAGTCCATTTGTTCTCGTTGTTGCTGGGCGAAAAACAGTGTTCCTGCCAAGGGGGGCACAGCGGGTACGGAATCATTGACTGATGAAGGCGTGACCGGCTGGGCGCCCATGCCCTGCACTGCGCCGCCGGTTGCTGCAACCAGGCATGCCAGCGCCACAGATTTTGCGAGAGAATTCATATTGGCTTTGGTAAGGCAGCCGCGACAGCCACCGGCCTGCTCTTGTCGACCAATGTGATCCATTCCAGTGTGCAATCCGCTTCGACACTGGGCGCAAGGCCGGCGTTTTGTCCTGCCTGTGCCGGTTGCGCCGTCACCGGCTGCGGCACCCGCGCGGCCATGTCCAACGTTGTGGGCGCGCGCTGTTCCACGCTCACAACGCGTTTGATGGTGCATTTATCGATCGGAAAGAAACCACGCTGAATACGCGGAAACTCATCCAGGAATGCCACCAGATCGCCGTCGTGATAGGCCTGAAGCTTCATGTGTACGCGGCTGGCCATGATGCCTACGGCTGAAAAGCTGGTGCCGGTCGCAAACTTCAACGCGCGCTGGGGTGCGATTTCATATTCCAGGCCGATCAACCTGTGGCGCTTCTTGAGTTCAGCAAGCGCTTCGATCAGATCCAGCCTGTGTTCAGGGGCAAACGCACCACGCGCAATCAAACTCTTGTAGGTTTCTTCCGATCCCCGCAAGTCCGCCTGCTCGCGCTTGAGGGTTTCCAGCCGATTGCGGAGCTCCTGCAGATTTCGCTGGGACACACCCTCGGACTTCTTTTCGGACTGCCAAAACAGATAGCTGCCACTGACCAGGAACACGGCAACGCCGAGCCCCGCCAGAGCGACCAGGCCGGCAAATCGCAATGCCTTGAATGCCCCTCCATCAGCCTTTGCCACTATGTCGCCTCCCGGCTACGAATGATTTTCAAGGTGAAACGCACCTCGCTGGCCTCACTCGCCGATGGCGTGCCGGCGCGAAGGATCGCCGTCGGTTTGACGTCTATCGGCAATTTCACGATTTCCGCCTTCATGTTGGGCGCTTTGTTAAGTCGATCGGCCGCCCGCTCAATGCTCGCAATGGCCGCCCGATAGTCGCCGCGGAATCCGGTCACGGCAGCATCGACAATCAAGACTTCATACTTGCTGCCCGGCAACGGCGGGTCGGCATCGAATGCCAATGCCGAGGCGCCGGCACCGGCGGCAGGTGGCGGCGCGCCGGGGACAAGTTTGACTTCGGAGCGGATGCTTTGCGTGGATGCACCGGCCACCGGCTCATATTGCGGCATGAATCCAGGGTCCTGATTTGGCGCCCAGACCACTTGCAGCAGGCGCATCTCGGGAAACTCGGACCATACCCGCGCCAGGTCCTTGAGAATCGTGCCGGGCGCAGGGGACTGCGGACGGATCTGCGCCCTGAAAAATGTGCTGGCATCCCGCACCGTGTCCGAAGCGCTGGTTTGGCCGGCCATCGCGTTCGAAATGATCTGGTATTCGTTCTGGATGGTGCGAACGATCTGGCTGCGCTGGTCGACGACCGACGACATGCTTGCGGTCTGGTAGAGATTGAACGCGGCGCCGGCGGCGCCAATGGCCAGCAGTCCCGCCGTCAACCCATACAGGCCGATCTTGGTGCGCCGGTATCGGGCAAAGCGCATCTGCTCCTTCTCGGCGAAGTGATTTTCAATGCTGCCCTGTGCGAAAAGATGGACCAGCACTTCCTCGGCATGCGAGGAGGTTGGCGCGGGCTTGAGTTTGATCTTGGCCGCAACCTCTTCAATATCCAGGAACCGGTACTTGAGCAGCGGAAAAGTGCGTATCGCCTCGGCGACCATCTCGCGGTCGCGCGCGTGCACCAGGATGCACACTTCCAGGGTGTCGCCGCCGGCAAAAAAGCGCAGGCTGTCGAGATATTGCCAGGTGCGGCTGGTCTCGGCCGCGATCAGGGTGCCGACCGATTGCCCTTCGTCGTAAATAATCGGCGTGAGACGGCTGAACTTGATGTGTTTGTTCTGGAAGTAAGTCTGTCGCAACCCGAAATCCGGAATGATCGTCACCAGCAGCGTGTGCGCGAAAAAAACACTCAGTTCCTTTGGCAGGCGCGCGGAGAGTACGGCCGAGGAGTAGACACCTTCCAGGGGCACTTCCGCACGCTCCAGTGCAGCAAGCCAGGGCTTCACCAGGTCCGGATTGGTGATGGCGTGATACAGCACACGATCGTCCCGCCTGCCTTCCGTCTCACGTTCTTGTACAACGGCATGCCGATAGTTACTGGCCCGGTACAGTTGCGCGAGCTTCCGCCCGAGGATCGCCTCCTGATCTCCGCCGCGCAAGTGCGGTACGGTATCGATGCGGAAATCCTCCTCGATCAAATCCGTTACCACGTAGGTCGGGTCCTCGCGATGCCGCGCAATGTACGCCGTGAATTCCGCGGAATCGGCATCGGTCGCATTGAATACGTCACGCTCGACAATGGCGCCGCCCCGCCAGATCAGCGCGATCAGTTTGTCATTGGTGAGGTAAAGAAAATGTTTGGTCACGTTTGCGATCCGCTTCGCGTCAGAACTTGATCTTGGCGATGACGTCGTACATTGGATTGAACACGGTTACCAGGATGCCAATCAGCACGCCACCGAGCACGACCGTGAGTATCGGTTGAATCAACTCCTGTAGCTTGCTCATCTGTTCCTTGACGTCACGATTGTAAAAATAACTGACATTGAGCAGCGACGTATCCAGCCCGCCGGTCGATTCACCCACCCTCAGCATGCGCAGAACGAGGGGAGGAAACAGGCGCGCATTCTGAAATGCCTGGCTGATACCCGTGCCATCGTTGATTTCCCGGCCGACACGTTGCAGCCCTTCTTCGATGACCTTGTTTCCGACGATTTTTTCGGAGATCTGGATGCAATCCAGCACGCCCAGGCCCGATTGATACATCAGCGCGAAGTAGGTCGAAAATCGCGCGAGGATAATCTTGGTCATCAAGGGCCCCATGATCGGCACCTTCAGTTTCATCCCATCGATCCAGTATTTCGCGTCGTCGCTTGATTTCGCCACGATGATCGCGCCGACCACGATGGCGATCGGGACGCCGATGAACAGAAACCAGTACTTCTTCATGACCAGCGAGACCGCGATCAGCGCCATGGTCGAGGCCGGCGGATTCGGCGTGAGCGCTTTCATGGTGACACCGAGTTGCGGCACCAGAAACACCATCAACAGGAACACCACGCCAAAGATGACGGTGCCGGCGAAAATCGGGTACATCATCGCCTTGCGCACCTGAGAAGACAATTCATCCTGCCATTTGAGATTTTCAGTAAGTTTTGCGAGCACTTCCGGCAACTGGCCAGACTGCTCCCCGGTCCGGATCAGCGCCACGAACACCTGGTCAAACGCCTGCGGATGCTCGGCCATCGCGTCGGACAGTTTGAGGCCGCCCTCAACATCTTCCAGCACACTGGCGGTGATCGCCTTGAAGCCTTCGTTCTCGACGGTGTCGCGCAAATCGGTGAGCGCATCGATGATCGGCACGCCGGCGCGCATCAACTGGTCCATGTGAAAGCAAAAAGTGATCAACTCCTTGCGCGAAACTTTTCGCGCGCGCATGAGCGTCGATTTCTTGATGGACTGGAACGTCACCAGGTCCAGCCCCAGCCGCTTGAGACGCATCTCCAGATCGACCGGATTGATCGCGTCGGCGTTTCCCGACAGGATCTTGCCGGTATCGTCTATCGCGCGGTAGGAGTAGGAAGCCATTTCGCGGGTTCCCGGGGCGCCTAGACGACGCGATCAGTCAGGTCGACGATTCTTGAAATCTCGTCCAGACTGGTCTGCCCCGCCAGCACCCGTGAAACAGCGTCTTCCGCGAGCGTGCGAAAACCGGTCCGGCGCGCCGCTTCGCGAATCTCCCGTCCGGTCGCACGGCGCGCAATGAGTTCGTCGATATCGCCATCCATCTTGAACAGTTCCATGATGGCCAGACGCCCGCGGTAGCCGGTGTTATCGCAGTGATCGCACCCGGCGGCACGGAAGATTTCGCCTCTCCAGTTCGGATCGACACCAAGAATCTTCAGTGTCGTTTCATCGTCGGGGCGATAGGGCTCGCGGCAGTGCATGCACACCCGCCGCATGAGGCGCTGCGCGACCACGCCGATAATGTTACCCGCCATGATGTCAGGCAACACGCCCAGGTCCTGCAGGCGAGGAATGGCGCCGATGGCGGAGTTGGTATGTAGCGTCGAATAGACCTGGTGCCCGGTCATGGCAGCGCGAAACGCCATCTCGGCGGTCTCCTGATCGCGAATTTCGCCGACCAGAATCACGTCCGGATCCTGGCGCATCATCGAGCGGATGCCACTGGCGAAATCGAGCTTGGCGACTTCGTTCACCGACGTCTGGCGGATCATTGCCATCGGATATTCGACCGGGTCCTCGAGGGTCATGATATTCACGCCTTCGGTATTGACGTGATTCAGGATCGAATAGAGCGTGGTGGTCTTTCCCGAGCCGGTCGGCCCGGTGACCAGAATAATGCCCTCCGGCCGCGCCATCATCAGCCGCAGCATCTTGAGCTCTTCCTCCTGCAGGCCCAGGTCTTCGAGCGGAACAATGCCCTTCTGCCGATCAAGGATACGCAGAACGATATTTTCGCCGTGCGTGGTGGGCTGGGCCGACACGCGAAAATCGACCGAGCGGCCCGACAGGCTCAGGGAAATGCGTCCATCTTGCGGGGCGCGGGTTTCGGCGATGTTCATACCACTGATAACCTTTAATCGCACCACCATGGCTGACCAGTAGTTCTTGTGCAGGGAGCGAATCTGCCGGAGCACGCCATCGATTCGATAGCGGATGCGCAGGAATCCTTGTTCCGGCTCGAAGTGAATGTCGGAGGCGCTGCGCTTGACGGCGTCGTTGAGCAGCGCATCCACCAGCCGCACGACCGGCTGGCTGTATTCGTCAAATTCGGTGGCGAGACTCTGGTAGTCGATTTCGCCGGTCTCGATCTCATTCAGGATGCCGTCGATGGACAGCTCGAAGCCATAGTGCTGTTCGATGCCGATGGATATATCGGATTCACGCGCCAGCACCTGTTCGATGCGCACGTCATCCTTGATCAGCGCACGAATCTGGTCAAGCGCCACCACGTTCGACGGGTCCGCGACCGCGAGCAGCAGCTTTCGTGCCTGCTTGTCATAGTCGACCGGCAACACCTGGTAGCGGCGCGCAATATCTTTTGGCACCAGTGCCAGCGCGTTGTGGTCGATGATGGTGTTGGAAAGATCAATCGCAACCTGGCCGAGACTCTCGGACAGCGTGTCACGAATGGTCGCTTCGGTGACAAACCCCAGACGAACCAGGATCTTGCCCAGCGCCGTCTTCGACTTGCGCTGCTCGGTCAGGGCGATATTCAGCTGGTCTGGTGAAATGACGCCACGCGCAAGCAGTGTCTGGCCAAGCGGCAGTTGGGAAATTGGGGCGTTCATTTGATCCATTGGTTGCAGGCCTGCAAAATCGACACGAGCGGAAATTCCTGCGTTAAGAGACAACCCGATTGTATCAATCCGCTCGCGGCAATGAGGCTCGTTGAAGCACTCTACTCCCTGTGCCCGCGCCCGCTCAGTTACTTCTCGAATCCGCCGTGAGTTCGTTGATACGGCGGGCCACCGCCGCCGGGTCAAACTGCCCACCCGACTTGGACTTTGCCGCGACCGCTTTCTGATAGTAGTTCAATGCCAGCTTGGGCTGCTTCAAATGATCCAGGCTCACCGCGAGGTTATACATGTAGTCGGCGTTACCGGATTCCAGCCGGTAGGCCTCGAAGTAAGCCTGTTGCGCTTCCACCCAGCGTCTCTCCGATGCATACAGATTGCCGAGCGTGAATCGCAAGGAGGATGTGTCCGGATTTCGGCCGACGAGCGTACGCAGTTCGATTTCCAGCGACGGCGATCTTGATTCGCTTACCGCCAGCAGGCCGGCCAGCGCCACGCCGTTGCGCGGATCGATTGCCAGCGCCTGCCGGTAGTGGCGCGCGGCAGAAGTCGAATCCCCGCTACGCGCAAGCGCGGTCGCCATGCCAAGCTGTGCGTCGATACTCAGCGGATCCGCGATCACCAGGTTGGCATACAGCGTTCGCGCCCGCGGGTAATCTGCATTCCTGAGCGCCGCGTAGGCACTTTCGAGTTCTGCGCTGACCGCCGCTGATTCAATCGACCGTGCAAGCTTCAATTCCACGGGCGCTTCTTTGCCCGCGGGCGCTTCTCTCAGTGACTTGGCCAGTGCCTCGCGATCCGTGAGCGGTGCATCGGACTTTGCGGGCATTCGCGGCGCAAGCGCGGGGAGCGGCGCCAATTCGGCAGGTGGCGGCAACAGGGGCGGAAGCGGTGCCTCGACGGGCACCTCCGGCTTGGCCGGCGCTTCGGCCTGTTGCGGGATGCCGGGTTGACCGGTTGACGGTTGCGCCGGCGCCAGCGCAGGTGCTGAAATTGGCCGTGCGGCGACTTTCGTCGTGGGCCGGGACGTGTGATTAATTTCGTACCAGACGTACCATCCGCCACCAGCGACCGCGAGGGCTATTACACCAATCGCCGGCAATAGCCACTTCTTGCGCGAACCGTCTGCCGGACTGACCGCTTGTTTGGCGACAAAAACATTGCGGGCGGTATCGCGAGACTGGGCCGCGTCGAGGCTGGTGGCCTCAAGCTTGGAATGCAGAGTGGAGGTGACCCGGTTTGGCGTCGACGCAAGACGTTGTTCCTCGGATTTGGTATCCGGGATTGTCTCCAGACTGAGCTCCTCGCCGGCTGGCAGATCTCCAACCGGGGGTCTTCCACTCCGCGACGAACGGGCGGTCACCCTCGCCGGAATGACCTCTTTATAGTCCTCCAGCCTGAAGTCATGGGACTCGTCGGCCGTCTCGGCAGATTCCTCTTCCGCCGCATTGATTTCAGTCTCTGCGTCCCGCCCGGCCGCAGGCGCCGTGTCCGCAGGCACGGATTCAATGGACAGTTTGGCGCGTTTGGCCTCCTCGGCACGTTTAAGCGCATCGAGGAGCAAGCTCATGGCGCTTTCCTTGGCTCCCCTTCAGATACTGTCGGGCTCGGCTGAAGGGACTGTGGATTCATCAAATCCAGAGACGGTGATGCATCCTTGAAGAATTGTGAATCAGGCAAGTATTTCCGGAATTCGGCAAGATCCGAGTCGACGCTTGCCTCACGAATTACCAGCGCCCGAATAAACACGACCAGTTCGGTTTTCTGGCCCGAATCATTGCGATAGCTGACCGCATCGCCGAGGACAGGTATACGCGACAATATTGGCAACCCGTCCCGGTTTGTCTTGAAACTATCCTGCATCAGTCCGCCGAGTACCGCCGTTTGCCCGCTTGCCACGCGCATCATTGCCTCGAACTCGCGCGTCTGAATTTGCGGGACTTGGTTGACGACGCCCGCTTTGCCCAAGTCTGGATTTGGGTCGTTCTTAAATCCCGTGATGCGTGTGACGCTGGGTCGAATACTGAGGTTAATGATGTCGTTTTCGCTAATTTGTGGCGTGACGGACATGATGAATCCCTCAGGCACCACCTGCGGCGTTGTGTTGTATGAAACGATAGCTTGCTGGCCAACGACTGTTCCGGGTGTGACTGTCGACTGCACGGTAAAGTAGACCGTGTTTTCCACTACGCGCATGACAGCCGACTGATTGTTCAACGTCATGATTTTCGGACTGGAGAGTACCCGCGTATTGCCAAACGAGTTGAGCAACTTCAGCGTGCTGCTGATATCACCCCCGGATGCGGCATTGGGGTTACGGTAGGCAAGTGAAAAGAACGGCGTCGTGCTCCCAGTCGGAATGGGCTGAATTCCACCGGTAAAGGACTGCTTGATCGTATAACCCAAACCCTGCAGTCCTAGTGCAGACCAATCGACCCCCGATTGATAATTGTCGTTCAGAACAACTTCAACCACGGTTGCCTCGATCAAGACCTGGCGACGCGACGAGCCACTAATTTGCTCGATAAACTCGCCAACCTTTTCATGTTGCCGCGATGTGGCGCGAATGGCCAGGGTTCCCGTTTCGGCATTCATGATTACCGAGGCCGCCTCGCGAAAGGTCAGCGTCTGGGATGCTGCCTCTTGTGCCGCCGCTTGTTCCGCGACACCCGGCCCGGTGGTGGTGGTTTGACCCGTTTGGCCCGTTTGGCCAGTGGCTCGCCGCTGTGTGGCTGTCTGGGGACGGTTGCTCGCCGTCACGCCTTGAGAACGGGTTTGCGTGAAGGTCTCGGAGCTGCCCTCGGGGAGCAACTTGTCCGTTTCACGCAGCATATCCTTGATATTCTTTTCGAGGGTCTCCCAGAACTTGTTCTTGCTTGTATTTTCAAGCCGCACGATTGAACTGTTTTGTCCGGCGCCACCGCCGGATGCGCCGCCAGCCGCGCCGGTGGTGGGACCGACGACCTGTGTCTGCACGCCGATGGAACTCGTTGAATCGCGTTGCATGTTGACGTAGTCGATCTTGTAGATTTTCAGGTACGGTGAATCGGGCTTGACCACAATATTCGGCCCGTCCACTTCCCAGCGCATGTCCACCTGTTTTGACACACGCGTCAATATCTGTTTCAGCGTCTGATCGATCGCGTTAAGCGTGACGCGCCCTTCGATGCCCGGATGAATATCAATATTCACTTTCGTGTCGCGGCTGATGGCAAACATCAAATCCTGGACGGGCACGCTGTTGACCGTCACTGAATACTTCAGTTCGTCCACGCGCGGCCGCGGCGGTGGCGGCAACGGCACTTGGCGCACGGGGTCCGGCACGGAACCGGCCGGCGGCGCGGCCGATTGTCCACCTTGGGCGATTTTTGTGGCCGGATCAACCTGCAAATGCCCATCGGTACGCGCGACAGGTTGCGTGCCGCAGCCGCAAAGTCCGACGATGCAAATACCGAGCCCTGCCCAGATTCGAAGACCTTCAACCGACCGAGCCAGTTGATGAGGAACATGCATGGATACCGACGGCCGCAACATCATGGTTCGCATTATCTTTCTTGACAGTAGATGCGTCACGCCTCTGCTCGAATCGCTGCTTTGTGGCCGTGTCCGGATGGATGCCGGACTCCGGCGAATTCTCCAATTGACTTTATAGAAGGATTAGCCAATAAAAGCAATGGGTTGGACGGCATTCCGCCAAAATAACTTTAGTTGTGAAATGCTCCCGATCACGCCGCTGGTGTGGATTCTAGCAATTGTTGCCCGCCGCCTAGCCGCCAAGTGGCCGCAAGTCTTCACGAATGGCGCCGACCGAGCGAACGTAGGGCCGGAACTTGGTCAGCCTGGCGGGAAGCCTCAGCATCTCCTCCGACGCGTCGGCACGTTCCACATAGTTCCCGTAGAGCACGCTCACCCGCGGATTTTCACGCGTACCGGCGGGGTAAACCATGATGCGATCGGCGTTGAGTTCCCGGCTTGCGGCCCGGAGAAAAGTCTCGATCGCGGATTTCTCACGGGAATCAGCGGTCATCAATTGAATTGAATAGCGATTCGCGGGCAGCGCGCCGAGGCGCGACACATCGGCATCCATGCGCGCCTGCAGCCAGCCCGTTGCAGCCGCCGCGTCGATCTCCAGTGCCGCAGGCTTTGCGAGGGCCGCATTTTCCGGCGTCGCCTGGTATGCAACGGAATTGGCAATCCCGGTCTTTGCGTGATCATCGCCACTGGGTTTGGCTTCAAGTGTCGCGGCGACGGCGAGGCTTGGGAAGACCCGCCGACGTTCCCGCTTAGCC
>JBDTSU010000002.1:0-34031 GCA_039930965.1 Betaproteobacteria bacterium | reverse complement strand
CCTTTCCGGCCAATTATGGCCGGAAAGGCGCACCAGTGCTGGAGATCTCCAATGGGAACTTCTATTTACCGTCGCGAGCGGGAAAAGTGGGCGGCGAGGAGCGGACACGTACCTGGCGTACGGCGAGCACCGGAGCCGTCCAATTTGCCCGCGCAGTAGGTAAATGGAAGTTCCCCAATTTATGCTGGCGGCCGGCGCCGTCCTTAGGCTGACTGTTTCAGTTGCTCCAGTATCGCCGGATTTTCAAGTGTGGAGATGTCCTGCGTGATCTCCTCCCCTCTGGCGATGGAACGCAGCAGGCGCCGCATGATTTTTCCGGAGCGCGTCTTCGGCAAATTGTCGCCGAAACGAATGTCTTTCGGCTTGGCGATCGGGCCGATTTCCTTGCCGACCCAATCGCGCAGTTCCTTGGCCATCGCAATCGCCTCGGCACCGGTCGGCCGCGCTCCTTTCAGCACCACGAACGCCACCACCGCTTCGCCGGTCATGTCGTCGGGGCGGCCCACCACCGCGGCTTCGGCAACCAGCTTCGCATTCGACACCAGCGCCGACTCGATTTCCATGGTACCGAGGCGGTGACCGGATACATTCAGCACATCGTCGATGCGGCCCATGATGGTGAAGTAGCCGTGTTCCTTGTCGCGCACCGCACCGTCACCCGCGAGATACAGCCTGCCGCCAAGTTCTTCGGGGTAGTAGGTTTTCTGAAAGCGCTCCGGATCACCCCAGATGGTGCGAACCATCGACGGCCAGGGACGTTTCACGACCAGGATGCCGCCGTTTCCGTTAGCGACGTCGTGCCCGGTTTCATCGACAATCGCCGCCATGATGCCGGGCAGCGGCAAGGTACAGGAGCCGGGCTTCAGCGGCGTCGCGCCGGGCAGCGGCGAAATCATGTGCCCGCCGGTTTCGGTCTGCCAGAAGGTGTCCACAATCGGACAGCGTCCGCCACCGATGTTCTCGTGGTACCACATCCAGGCTTCCGGATTGATCGGTTCGCCCACCGTGCCGATAATACGCAGGGAGGTGAGATTGTAGTTTCTCGGATGCGCCTTGGGATCGACTTCGCCCGCCTTGATCAGCGACCGGATCGCCGTAGGTGCCGTATAGAACACCGTAACCTTGTGTTTCTGGATGGTGTCCCAGAAACGGCCGGCGTTCGGATAGGTCGGGACGCCTTCAAACACCAGTTCGGTGCCTCCGACGGACAGCGGGCCGTAGGCGATGTATGTGTGGCCGGTCACCCAGCCGATGTCCGCGGTGCACCAGAAGATATCGCTTGGCTTGTTGTCGAACACCCAATTCATGGTCAGGTGCGCCCACAGCAGATAGCCGCCGGTCGAATGCTGTATGCCCTTCGGCTTGCCGGTGGAACCCGACGTATAGAGAATGAACAGCGGATGTTCGGCGCCGACCCATTCCGGTTCGCAAACGTCGCTCTGCGCGGGTTCAAGGTCGTGCCACCAGTAGTCGCGGCCGGCCGTCATATTGACCGGGTTGCCGGTGCGTTTGTAGACGATGCTGGTCTTCATGTGCTCGCAGCCGCCGAGCGACAGCGCTTCATCGATGATGGCCTTGATCGGCAGCGCCTTGCCACCGCGCATCTGCTCATCGGCGGTGATCACGGCAATGGCCCCGGCGTCGATGATGCGTTCCTGCAGGGACTTCGCCGAGAAGCCGCCGAACACCACCGAATGGGTGGCGCCGATGCGCGCGCACGCCTGCATGGCGATCACGCCCTCGATGGACATCGGAATGTAAATGATGACGCGATCGCCTTTCCTGATTCCCTTGGCGCGCAGCGCATTGGCAAACCGGCAGACGCGCTGGTGCAGCGCGCGATAGGTGATGCGCGTATTGGCGCCGTCGTCGGCCTCGAAGATGATGGCGGTCTTGTCGGCGTTGCCATTGGCGAGATTGCGGTCCAGGCAGTTGTACGAGGCGTTGAGTTCGCCATCATGAAACCAGCGGTAGAACGGCGCTTTCGATTCATCGAGGACCTGCGTGAACGGCTTGTGCCAGGCGAGGTTTTCTCGCGCGAGGCGGCCCCAGAAGCCGGTGTAATCCTTCTCGGCTTCGGCGCACAGGGCGTGGTAGCCGGACATGCCGGAGATCGCCGCTTGCTTGACCAGGGCTTCCGGCGGATTGAAGATGCGGTTCTCGGTCGATACCGATTCGATGGACGATGACATGCAATTCTCCTGTAAGCAGTGCTCTTTGGGAAACATCCGGGCCAATTCCGGTTGCGCGTGAAGCCGTTCTTCTTCTAATAGTCCAATTCTAAACAGAAAGCCATGGTCAGGGTACTGCGCGCCGTATCCTCGATTAGACGCGGACAACCTGACAGAACGCTTACGAGCCGAAGTCCGGCGCGGTGGCTCGATCCGCCATCATTCGCAGTATCATCGACGCGTGACCGACCAACTGGCGAACGCGATCCCCGGACCGAATTTCAAGACTCCCGCCCTGCCAGTTTGGACAGCCGCGCACCCTAACCTTCATGCCGAATGCCTTTAACTTTTCCGAATCGCCCTTTGACAGCCTGAGCCCTGACGAGCAACGGCTGGTGCGAGATAGCGTGGACATCGCCTATTTCCGCGCCGGCGAGACCATCCTGGATGTCGGCGTCACGCCCACTCACCTGTTTGTCATCATCAAGGGCGCCGTTCAACAGTACGAGGGCAACGAGGTCAGCAACGTCTATGGCATCAATGATTGTTTTGACGGCCGCGGGCTGGTTGCCGAACAGGTCAGCAGCCGATTCGTGGCGGCCGAGGAAGTGGTCGCGTACCAGCTCGCGAAAAAAGCCGTCAGCAAGCTGATCGCCGGCAATGCGACGTTCGGCGCCATGCTGTTCTCCGACCTGTCCGACAAGCTAAGCGCCATTTCACAACGGAAGAGCCAGCACGAACTGCAGTCATTGACGATGGCGCGCGTCGACGAGGCGTTCGTGCGGCCGGCCCATTTTGTGGACGCCGCAACCGATATGGTCTCGATCGTCAAGCTGTTCCAGTCGGAACGCACCACCACCGTCCTGGTGCGCGACGATGCGGCCGATCCGCCTCGCCTCGGCATCTTCACCCACACGGGGCTGCAGCGGGCGATATTGTCCGGCACGGCGCTGGACGCGCTTGCGGTCGGCCAACTGGCCAATTTTTCCCTGATTTCGGTGCGGCCGTCCGACCAGCTCGGCGACGCGCTCGCGGTCATGATCCAGAAACGCGTTCACCGGGTCGTGGTCGCCGAAGTAAATGCCGACGGTCTCGTTGACCGCGAACGCATTACCGGTATCCTCGAGGCGCTCGACCTGTTCAGCTTCCTGTCCAATCACTCATATCTGATCAGCATCCAGATCATGGAAGCCACCGACATTGCGACGCTGGCGCAGGCGGCGCAACACATAAATCGCTCGATCGCGCTGCTGCACCAGAGTGGCACCAAGGTCAGCCTGATTGCCAAGCTGGTCCAGGAACTCAACGCCCGGCTGTTCGAACGTACCTGGCAGCTGATCGCACCGCCGGATCTGGTGGCCAACAGCTGCCTGTTCGTGATGGGCAGCGAGGGCCGCGGCGAGCAGCTTTTGAAGACCGATCAGGACAATGGCTTGATAGTCCGCGACGGCTTTGCCGCGCCCGCCGACCTGGCCGATACCTGTGACCGGTTCTCCGCCGCCTTGCGCGATTTCGGTTATCCCGATTGCCCGGGAAACATCATGGTCAGCAATCCCGTCTGGCGGCAGACCGCCGGCGATTTCGCACGCATGACGCGGCAGTGGTTAATGATGCCCACCCCGGACAGCCTGATGTCGCTGGCCATCTTCATCGATTCGCACGCGGTGTGCGGTGACGGCAGCCTTCTGGCCGAGGTGCGGCGCGGCGTCTTTACGCTGGTGACTCACAGCGACGCGATGCTTGCCCGGTTTGCGTCGGCGATAAATTCCTTCGCCGAAAGCGGCGGGTGGTGGAATCGCTTGTTATCACGGGGCGACCAGAATGAAGAAGTGCTCGACCTGAAGAAAGCGGGATTTTCCCGCTAGTGCACGGCATTCGCAGCATGGCGCTCGAACAGCGCCTGGACGACCTCGGGACCACTGCGCGGATTCAGGGGCTGGTGGCCGCGGGCAAACTGACGGAGGCGATGGGCGCGGACCTGACCGAGAGCCTGCATTTCTTCATGGGTCTCAAGCTCAAGGTCGGCCTGGCGGAACTGGCGATGAACCGCCCGGTTTCCGGCGGCATCCAGATGTCGAAACTGAGCAGCCTGGACCGCGATCTGCTCAAGGACACGCTGGGCGTCGTCAAGCGGTTCAAGCTGGCGTTGACCCAACGTTACCATCTCGACATGATCTGATGATGGGTGCGCTGTCCCCGGCAGGCTGGTTCGAGCATGTGAAGAAGCAGTGGCTGCTGTATCACCTCGAAAACCGGGAATTCCGGTTCATGTTTGAGCCGCCGCCGGACAATGAATGGGTGGCGCTCGATTGCGAAACCACCGGCCTGAACGTCAACACCGATGAAATAATCTCCATTGCCGCGGTCCGCATCGTCGGCAACCGGGTCATGACAAGTGAGCGGCTCGAATTGCTGGTACGCCCGGAACGGCGGATTTCAGTCGAGAGCGTGCGCATCCACCAGTTGCGCGAGCAGGACGTCGCCAGGGGCATGGCGCCCGAACTGGCCATGACGCAGTTGATGCATTTCATCGGCAGCCGTCAACTCGTCGGTTACTACCTGGAATTCGACATCGCCATGATCGACCGGGCCCTGGCGCCGCTATTGGGCGTTGACATGGGTCTGCCGCAGCGCCGCAACGAAGTCTCGGCCATGTACTACGATTACAAGTTCCGGCAACTCCCGGCGCACCAGCAGGACCGGCGCATCGACCTGCGATTTGCGACACTCATGAACGATCTCGATTTGCCGCTGCGCAACGCGCACGACGCGCTCAACGATGCCGTCATGGCGGCGCTTGCGTTCGTCAAGTTGCGGCATCTCCTGGCCGCCGGGAAATAGCTCGCCGGCAGCCGGAAGAAGCCACTACGTCAGTGCCCGGAAGCCCCCGACGCGCCGAAGCCGGTCTCGGAGCGCACCTGCTGAGCCTTGAACGCGGCACGCTCTTCGGCGGCTTGCGGGCTGCGGTCGAGGATTGAAAACAGCCAGACACCCACAAAGCCGATGGTCATGGAAAACAGTGCCGGTGACGAATACGGGAACAACGCCGAACCCTTGGCATTGCCCAGCGTGGCCTCCCATACCGACGGCGAGACGATGGTCAGGCCGACGGAGGAAATCAGGCCGAGGAAGCCGCCGATCACGGCACCCTTGGTGGTGCAGTCCTTCCACAGCACCGACATGAACAGCACCGGAAAATTGGCCGAGGCGGCAATCGCAAAGGCCAGGGCCACCATGAACGCAATATTCTGCTTCTCAAAGGCGATGCCGAGCGCAACCGCGACGATGCCCAGAGCCACCGTCGTCAGGCGCGACACCTTCAGTTCCGAGTCGCTGTCGGCATTGCCCTTCTTGAACACCGTGGCATACAGGTCATGCGACACGGCCGAGGCACCCGACAGCGTCAGGCCGGCCACGACCGCCAGAATGGTCGCAAACGCGACGGCGGAAATGAAGCCGAAGAAAACGTTGCCGCCGACCGCCTTGGCAACCAGCACCGCCGCCATGTTCGCCGATCCGCCGCCGCCCTTGATGATGCCCTTGGCGGTATCGGCATACTCCGGATTGGTCAGCACCAGGGTGATGGCACCAAAGCCGATGATGAAGATCAGCACGTAGAAGTAACCGATCCAGGTCGTGGCCCAGAGCACCGATTTGCGCGCCTGCTTGGCATCGGGCACGGTGAAGAAGCGCATGAGGATGTGCGGCAGGCCGGCGGTGCCGAACATCAGCGCCATGCCGAATGAAATCGCCGAGATCGGATCCTTGATAAAACCTCCCGGGCCCATGATGGCGAGACCGACTTTGCCGGCCTCGGTGGCGCCCATGCCGCCGTTCGCGGCGATTTGCGTCCGGACTTCGACACCCTTGGCGAACAATGCCTCCGGACTGAATCCGTACTGCGCCAGCACCATGAAGGCCATGAAGGTCACCCCCGCCAGCAGCATGCAGGCCTTGATGATTTGCACCCAGGTGGTGGCGGTCATGCCGCCGAACAGCACGTACACCATCATCAGCGCGCCGACCAGGACCACGGCGACCCAATAATCCAGGCCGAACAGCAACTTGATCAGGGCGCCGGCGCCGACCATTTGGGCGATGAGATAAAATGCCACCACGACCAGCGTGCCCGAGGCTGCAAACACCCGGATCGGGGTCTGCTTAAAGCGATAGCCGGCGACGTCGGCAAAGGTGAACTTGCCGAGATTGCGCAAGCGTTCAGCCATCAGGAAAGTGATCACCGGCCAGCCGACCAGGAAACCAATCGAGTAAATCAGCCCGTCATAGCCGGTCGCCATGACGGCGGCGGAGATCCCCAGGAAGGAAGCGGCGGACATGTAGTCACCGGCGATCGCGAGCCCGTTCTGGAATCCGGTAATTCCGCCGCCCGCCGTATAAAAGTCCGCGGCCGATTTGGTCCGGGCAGCCGCCCATTTGGTGATAAACAGCGTGGCAACCACGAATACCGCGAACATGCTGATGGCGACCCAGTTAGTGGGTTGCTTGTCGACCTGACCCAGGTCACCACCCGCCGCCAACGCCGCGCCGGCGGCCAGCAGAGCCAGGACGCACGCGAATATCTTGAAGGCCGTTTTCATTTCGAGGCCTCTTCAAGGATTTCCGCGGTCAATTGGTCATATTCGCCATTGGCGCGGCGCACGTAGATACCGGTAATCACGATGGTGAAAATGATCACACCCATGCCGATGGGAATGCCGAGCGTGGTCACGCCATTGCCGATTGGCTGGGCGAGAAACGGCTTGTTGAACGCGATCAACGCGATGTAGCCGAAATACACCACCAGCATGAGGATGGTGAGGATCCAGCCGAAGGCAGTGCGCTTGCGCCGCAACTCGTGATATTTCGGATTGGCTTCAATCTTGGCGACTATCGAATCACTCATGATGGTTCTCCTTGATGAACACGTTTCGTGTCCTGACACCAGGCCTTCTCGGATAACGCGAAGGCAGCCGATGCGACGGCTGATCAGATTGCGGTGCACATTCTGGAAACTCGCACCGCGTTGCCATCAAAGCATTGACCTTTGATAGCGAACCCGCCCGCCGTACAGCCATTAAATCGCCGAAAGCTGACACGACGCTTACAGTCGCCCACTTGGCTGAATGTAAAGCTATCTTATGTCTTTTATAAGACTTATTGACGCGCTGCAACATTGGGTGTAATTTGGATGTGTTTTCGGCCCGCCCACACCCCGTCCCACGGAGAACGCCATGAATCACGCTGAAGCCGAGCATTTGCCGCATTTGCCAACCACGCCCACTCAGCAGTCGATGGTCTCCGCCGACATGCTTGGCGACTACTGGCCCGGTATCCAGATCTATTACCCGCCGGTCAAATACGCGCCGTCATTGGGAATCTATGAGGATCTGGAGCAAGCCTCGCAGCGCTTCAAGAAGCACGCTTGGGGCACCACCTCGCACACACTGATCTTCGACCTGGAGGACGGTTGCCGGCAAAAGGAGATGTCGCGCGAATTACTGCGCCGGGAATTGCCCGGCATGCACAAGCGCAAGGAAGTGCAGGTCGCCATCCGTATCAACCCGTTCCGCACCGAAGAGTATGAAAAAGACCTGCAAATGGTGCGGGACCTGTCCGACCACATCGACGTGGTGATGCTGGCCAAGGCGGGCGAGGCCTACGGATCGCCTGAAATCCGTGATCTTTCCGCACTGCTGGTCGGCCTCAACCACCGCATGACCATCCAGCCGATCATCGAGCATCCGAAGTCGCTGAAGATCGCGCCGGACCTCATGCAGTACTCGACGGTCAAGCACGTGGTGTTCGGCATCCATGATTTCTCCAAGGCCATGGGCATCCAGATCACGCCGCGCAACTGGACCAAGGAACTCGCCTATTTCATGAACCAGGTGTTGTTCGAGGCGCGCATCGCCGGCAAGGGCGTTATTGGCGGTGTGGAGACGTTGATCGGGCAATCGACCATGCCGGAAAATTTTGTCGAGCCCGATGACGTGCGCCGCTGGCTCGACCTGCACGGCGATGAGGAAAGCCGGGTGGTGTACGGTCATGCCTGCGAGGAAGCCGCGATGGGCATGACCGGCAAGCAGGTCATTCACCCTTCACACATCCACCCCTGCAAAGTCGCCTATACGCCCTCACCCACCGATCTCAAGACCAAGAGCGGCATCCTGAAGGCCGCGATCGAGGCCGACGCACTGCTCGGCGGCGCGATCAAGTTCAACGGCGAGATGCTCGATCCGCCGATGTTCGGCAAGGCCTTGCAGACCCTGCTTCGCGCCCATGCCTTGCACGCACTGTCGGACGCGGATACCGCGTTCGCCATCGAAGTGTTGCGCAAACTGCCGGCGCAGGTAGTGCGCGAGAACTGGCCATACGGGGTCATCCTTTAGGACAACAAAGCACGGATCGCCATTTGGCGCGCTTCTCCAGCCGATTTCGGCCTGCAAGGCGCGCCAGTGCTGGTGTTCTTCCAAAACTGAAATCCAAATGAACCACGGAGACCACTGAGACCACGGGGGTAATACGACGCCGCTGCCAATCGGGTTTTGTCCGTTGTGTCAGTGGTCCGCGTGTTAATTCCGATCTTGCATATCGATATGAACGCCAAAGCCTCCTTCCCGCCCTTCCCTGCATGGACCTGGCAGGTCCCGGAATTTTTCAATATTGGCGTCGCCTGTACCGACGCGCATGCCGCGACGGACGTTGAAGACCGCACCGCCATGATCGTCGAGGACGATGCACTCGGCACCGCGACCGCGACCTATGGACAGCTCGCGGCCAGGACCAGCCAGTTCGCGCAACTGCTTCGCAAACACGGCATCGAGCCGGGCGACCGCGTGCTGATCCGGCTGCCCAACTGCCTGGATTATCCGACCGCATTTCTCGGCGCGATGAAGGCCGGCTGCATTGCGGTGCCGACCTCGACGCTGCTGACCGCCGATGAAGTGCTGTACCTGGCCAAGGATTCCGGCGCGAAGGTGCTGGTGATGGACCACGCCGCCTGGGAGCAGTTGGCACCGCGCATCGCCGAAGCTGCCGATGCGCGCCTGGTGCTGTTGTCCGGCAAGGGCAAGCGCATCGACAACGCCGGCCTGACGACCGTTGACCTGAAGCCCGCGCTCGACGCGATCCCGGTCTGGTCTGCCCCGCACGCGACCCGTGCCGGCGACCCGGCCTATCTGGTCTACACGTCGGGCACCACCGGATTTCCGAAGGGGGTGCTGCACGCGCACCGCGCAGTCGTCGGCCGCGAACCAGCCGCGGAATACTGGTTCAATTTCGATCCGAATAGTGTCGATCGCATCCTGCACTCGGGCAAGTTCAACTGGACCTACGTCCTGGGCTCCGGCCTCATGGACCCGTTGTACCGCGGCAAGACCGTCATCGTTCATGAGGGCAAGAACGATGCCGAACTGTGGACCCGTCTCATCGCCAAACACCAGGCGACCATCTTCATCGGCGTACCCACCATCTATCGCCAAATCGTGCAAAAGACCGCAACCAGCAGGGCTGATGTGCCGTCGCTGCGCTTTTGCATGAGCGCCGGCGAACACTTGTCCGACGACATGCTGGCCGCCTGGCGCGCGCGCTTCGGCATGGACATATTCGAGGCGGTGGGCATGAGCGAATTTTCCTATTACCTTTCGCAGAGCATTCACCGCCCGATCCGCGCGGGATCGGCGGGCTTCCCGCAACCGGGGCACGACATCCGCCTGCTCGATCCCGAAACCCGCCAGGAAGTCGCGGCCGGCGAGGAAGGCATGATTTCCGTGCCGGAATCGGATCCCGGCCTGTTCCTGCGCTACTGGAACCAGCCGGAAGAGACCGCCCGGTATCGTCATGACGGTTACTTCTTCACCGGCGACTACGCCCGGATCGATGAGGACGGCTATCTCTGGTTCCTCGGCCGCAAGGACGACATCATCAAGAGCTTCGGCTATCGCGTTTCGCCCTACGAGGTTGAGCGGGTGCTGAAATCGCATCCCGCCGTGGCGGACTGTGCCTGTGTGGGCGAAGCAGTCGACAAGGACAAGCTGCTGGTGGTCGCCTACGTGATTCCCCAGCCCGGCGCAAAAGTCACGGCGGAGCAATTGCAATCCTTCGGCCAAGAACACCTCGCCGCCTACAAAGCGCCCAAGCGAATCTACCTCGCGAAGGAATTTCCACGGACCAAGAATGGTAAGATTCTGCGTCGGGAAATCAGTCCGGTGATTGCCATGTCTCAACCCTGAAATGCGCATCAAATCGTGTGCGCCAGGCGGCGGCACGAATTGATGGGCTGTCACGGGCCAGATTGAATATCGCCGCGTTCCGTCCCTCACAAAGCCGCTTTGTGAGGGTTTTCCTATTTGCCCTCCGGACAGACCCATGGATGAAAGCACCAAGTTGCGCCCGTTGAAGCCGCTGCCCGGCCTCATTTTCATGAGCCGCTGGCTGCAGCTGCCCCTGTATCTGGGACTCATCCTCGCGCAGGCCGTCTATGTATTCATGTTCTGGTCCGAGCTGTATTACCTGATCCTCTCGGCCTTCGGCAATCAGGCGGCGTTGCATCATATCCTCACCTCCGTGACGGTCGACGGTGCCACGCCGCCGACGAAACTCAACGAAGTCACCATCATGCTGGTGGTGCTGGGCCTCATCGACGTGGTGATGATCTCCAATCTGCTGATCATGGTCATCGTTGGCGGCTATGAGACGTTTGTCTCGCGAATGGGCCTTGAAGGGCATCCCGACCAGCCGGAATGGCTTTCTCACGTCAATGCCTCGGTGCTGAAAGTCAAGCTGGCGACCGCGATCATCGGCATTTCGTCGATTCATCTGCTTAAGACCTTCATCAATGCCAAGGCTTACATGATCAACGGCGAGTGGATTCCGCAGACCATCATCCATCTCACCTTCCTGCTGTCCGCGCTCGCCATCGCCTACAGCGACAAAATCATGTCCCATCAGGTAAAAGCCGCGAAGCCCGGCGCCAATCACTAGGAGTCCAGAATGACCACCATCAAGCAGGAAGACTTCATTGCCTCCATTGCGGACGCCTTCCAGTACATCAGTTACTACCATCCCGTCGACTACATCAAGGCGCTGCATGAAGCGTATTTGAAGGAGGAATCGCCCGCCGCCAAGGATGCCATGGCGCAGATCCTGATCAATTCGCGCATGGCCGCCGAAGGGCATCGTCCGATCTGCCAGGACACGGGCATAGCCATCGCCTTTGTCCGCGTCGGCATGGACGTGCGCTGGGAAACGAAGCTGTCCCTCGAACAGATGGTCAACGAAGGCGTCGGCCGCGCCTACAGCGACGTCGACAATCCGCTGCGCGGTTCGATGTTGACCGATCCCGACGGCAAGCGCGCCAACACCGGCAACAATACACCTGGCGTCACTCACGTCGAACTGGTGCCCGGCGACAAGGTGGAAGTCATCGTCGCGGCCAAGGGTGGCGGCTCGGAAAACAAATCCAAGTTCGCCATGCTGCTGCCTTCCGACAACATCGTCGACTGGGTACTGCAGCAGGTGCCGACCATGGGTGCGGACTGGTGTCCGCCGGGCCTGTTGTCCCTCGGCATCGGCGGATCGCCGGAAAAGGCCATGCTGGTGGCGAAATGGGGAATGATGGAACCCTTCAACATGCATCAGCTGTTGGCTCGCGGACCGAAAAACCGCGCGGAAGAACTGCGCCTGGAAATTTTCGAGAAGGTGAATGCGCTCGGCATCGGTGCGCAGGGATTGGGCGGTCTCTCCACGGTGCTCGATGTGAAAGTCAACGACTACCCCACCCACGCCGCCTCGAAACCGGTCGCGTTGCTGCCCAACTGCGCGGCCACGCGCCACCTGCATTTCACGCTCGACGGTTCCGGGCCCGCGCGGCTTGAGCCGCCTTCGCTGGAAGACTGGCCGAAGCTGGCGCTCGATTTCAAATCGTCGCGCCGCGTCAATGTCGATGGCATCACCAAAGCCGAGATCGCGTCGTGGAAATCGGGCGACACCCTGCTGCTGTCCGGCAAGATCCTCACCGGCCGCGATGCCGCGCACAAGCGCCTGACCGACATGATCGCCATGGGCGAGAAGCCGCCGGTCGATTTCACCAACCGGTTCATCTATTACGTCGGCCCAGTGGCGGCGGTGCGCGATGAAGCGGTCGGTCCGGCCGGCCCGACGACCTCATCGCGCATGGACCGCTTCACCCGCACTATGCTCGAAAAAACCGGCCTCATCGGCATGATCGGCAAATCCGAGCGCAAGGACGTCGCCATCGAAGCGATCAAGGATAACAAGGCCGTCTATTGCATTGCGGTTGGCGGCGCTGCATACCTTGTGTCGAAGGCAATCAAGTCATCCCGGCTGATAGCGTTCGGCGAACTTGGCATGGAGGCCATTTACGAGTTCGACGTCAAGGACATGCCGGTGACCGTCGCCGTCGATCCCCAGGGGGATTCGGTGCACAAAAGCGGGCCAAAAGTCTGGCAGGCCAGGATCGGCAAGATACCGGTGGTCACCGCCTGAGCCTCTCATCGCCAGGCCGCGCAGGTTCAATACTGTTGAATACCGAATCCTCCGATCTCCCGCGGAAGGCCGTTGCCGGCGGTCCGCACATTTCCGTCATTGTCGGCTCGATCGGCTACCGGCGCCTGCTGACCACCTTGTTGCATGTGGCGCTGCCATCGGCGCGGATTGAAGAGATCGATCCGTACTCGGAGACGATGCGCGGTTCCGGCGTATCCTTCGGCACAATTTGCGATGTCATTGTCCTCGCCGGTATCGGCACCCAAGCCGAAGCCCTGTCCGCACTGCAGCGCTTGCGGGCGCGCGAATCCTGCCCGCCGATCATCCTGCTCACCAGCCACGACCTTGAGTCGTTGGCCCCGAGCCTCTGCGCCGCCGGCGCCGCGGCAGTGCTGCTGAAGGATGCGCTTTCCGGGAATGCGCTCGTCGCCGCCATCCTGAACCTGACGGAACATTCCACGGCTGGTGGCACCGCGCCCGTGACGCCACGCCAATACGGGCAGTTTGATTTTTCAGTCGACGGCGAGCGCGTGGTGCTCGCCGTCGACGGATTCCGGCCATTGGCAACCTTGTCGGCAAATCCGATGGCGCAAGTCATGGCCGCCGAAGCTATCGGCGACCATGCACGCGTCGTCATCAAGATCCCCCTGTCGACGCCTTATCACGACGCCACCGTCGTTCAGCGGTTTTGCGAACGCTATCAGTATTTTTCAAGCCTGAGCGGCCGCAGCGTGGTGCGCTACCTCGACGCCGGCATTGCCGGTTCCTGGCCGTATGTGGTGCTGGAGTATCTGTCGGCGGGCGACTTGCGGCGCCGAATGGCGCACGGACTGGCAACCGGCGCCGCGGTCAGGATCCTGTGGCAGATCGCGACGGCACTGGTGGATGTGCATGCGGGCGGGTTCGCCCACATGGACTTGAAGCCGGAAAATATCTTCTTTCGCGATGACGAAAGCCTGGTTCTCATCGATTTCAATATTTCCACGCGCATCGGCGGCGTTACCCGCAGCAAGAGCACCGGCGATGTGATGGGATCGCCGTTCTACATGAGCCCGGAGCAAGGGCGCGGCCTGCCGATCGACGCGCGCAGCGACCTTTACAGCGCCGGCATCATCCTCTACGAAATGCTGACCGGTGAACGGCCGTTTTCCGGGGAGAATTCGGCGCAGGTCATTTTCAAGCATTTGCACGAAGAAGTCCCGTTGCTGCCGAGGCGCATCCGGCACATCCAGCCTATCGTCGACCGCTTGCTCGCGAAGAATCCGGATGAGCGGTTCGCGAATGCAAACGCCCTGCTGGAAGCGCTCCGGCCCCTGCTGGACGAAGACGGGAACGCGGGCAGTGCGCGAATCCGTTCCGCAACCTGACGCCATGCGGCTGCACGGTTCCGCCGACGCATTATTTTTCGCCCGCCGCGCGGCAAGCGGTGGTCCGTTATTCATTCTCACCTCGAACGCGCAGGAGGCGGAGCGCTTGCGCGAGGAAATCAACTGGTTCGGGCCCGCGCTGCGCGTACATCGCCTGCCGGATTGGGAGACGCTGCCCTATGACCAGTTGTCGCCACACCCGGATCTGGTGTCGGAACGGCTGGCAACGCTATATCAATTCTCGCAAGGCCAGTTCGACATCGGCATCGTGCCGGTCACCACGGCGATGACGCGGCTTTGCCCGCGTGAGTACCTGTCGGGCCGCTCGTTCTTTCTCAAGACGAAGGCCCGCCTCGATCTCAACCGCCTGCGCGAAGACTTGACGCTCGCCGGCTACGCACATACGACGCAGGTGATGGCACCGGGCGAATACGCCGTGCGCGGCGGGCTCGTCGATCTGTTCCCGACCGGCAGCACCGTACCTTACCGGATAGACTTGTTCGGCGACGAAGTCGAGGCGATTCGCACTTTCGATGTCGATACCCAACGCAGCATTTATCCGGTGAACGAAATCCGCATGCTGCCGGCGCGCGAATTTCCGCTGGACAAGGAGGGACAGAATCGGTTTCGCGAGCGCTTTCGCGACCGATTCGAGGGCGACCCCTCCAAGAGCCGCATGTACAAGGACGTGTCCACCGGACTTGCGCCAAACGGCATCGAATACTACCTGCCGCTGTTCTTTGAGAGCACGGCGACAGTATTCGACTACCTGCCCGCCCATACCCGCGTTTACGCCGGCACCGAGGTCCCGGCACGCGCCGAGGAATTCTGGCTGGATACCAAAACTCGCTACGAATTGATGCGCGGGGACAAGGATCATCCGCTGTTGCCGCCCATCGATGTGTTCCTGCCGGTAGATGAATTGTTCGGTGGCCTGAATCGTTTTGAGAAACTCGATCGCGCCGGCATGTTTTCAACGACGCTGGCGCTTCCCGCCATCGACGTCGACCGCCGTGCCGCCGACCCGCTCACCCGCTTCCGCACGTTCGCCAATGCTTTCGCCGGCCGCATCGTGATTACGACCGAGGGCATCGGCCGCCGTGAGACCGTCACGCAGTTCCTGGCCGACAACGCCCTCGGCTCAACACCGGTCGATACATTTGAGGGGCTTGCCGCCCTTACCGGAAAACTCGGCCTGACCTTTGCTCCGCTTCAGGCGGGTTTCATCCTGCCCGACGAACAGCTTGCCTTCGTGACCGAGAACGAGCTGTATGCATCGGAGGTGAAACAGGCACGGCGCCGTGACAAGGGCCGCACCAGCACCGAAGGCATGCTGCGCGACCTGGCCGAAGTCAATATCGGCGATCCGGTCGTGCATTCGCAGCATGGCATTGCCCGCTACGCCGGTCTGGTGACGATGGATCTGGGCGAGGGCAGCCAGGAATTTCTCGAACTGCATTACGAAGGCAGCGATAAACTGTTCGTCCCGGTTTCGCAATTGGCGGTGATCTCACGCTATACCGGCGCCAATCCGGATACGGCGCCGCTGCATCGGCTTGGCAGCGGCCAATGGGAAAAGGCCCGCCGGAAAGCGGCCGAGCAGGTGCGAGATACCGCCGCCGAGCTGCTGAATCTGTATGCGCGCCGCGCGGCCCGTCAGGGCTTTGCCTTCCCGTTGAAGCTCAATGAGTTCGACGCGTTCTCGTCTTCGTTCCCGTTTGAGGAAACCCCCGACCAGGCCACCGCCATCAAAGCCGTCATGGCCGACATGACCTCCGGCAAACCGATGGACCGGCTGGTGTGCGGCGATGTCGGCTTTGGCAAGACCGAGGTCGCCTTGCGCGCCGCCTTCATTGCCGCCGCCGCCGGCAAACAGGTCGCCATCCTGGTGCCTACCACGCTGCTCGCGGAGCAGCACTTTCAGAATTTTTCGGATCGCTTTGCCGAATGGCCGATCAAGATCGCCGAGTTTTCACGCTTTCGCAGTGCCAAGGAAACTGCCGCCGCCCTGAAAGGCGTGAACGACGGCACCATCGACATTGCCATCGGCACGCACAAGCTGATCCAGAAAGACGTGCACTTCAAGAACCTGGGACTGGTGATTATCGATGAAGAACACCGCTTCGGCGTGCGCCAGAAGGAAGCCTTCAAAGCGCTGCGCAGCGAAGTTGACGTGCTGACGCTGACTGCCACGCCCATCCCGCGCACGCTGGCCATGTCGCTGGAAGGCCTGCGCGATTTTTCGGTGATTGCCACGGCGCCGCAGCGGCGGCTCTCGATCAAGACTTTTGTCAATCCGCTTTCCGACGGCATTGTTCGCGAAGCCATCCTGCGCGAACTGAAACGCGGCGGCCAGGCCTATTACCTGTACAACGAAGTCGAGACCATCCAGAACCAGTACGACCGGCTCGCCCGGCTGCTGCCGGAAGCGCGCATCGCAGTCGCCCACGGCCAGTTGCCCGAACGCGAGCTGGAACGGGTGATGCGCGACTTCTATCATCAGCGCTCCAACGTCCTGCTGTGCTCGACCATCATCGAGACCGGCATCGATGTGCCAACCGCCAACACCATTCTCATTCACCGCGCTGACAAGTTTGGCCTGGCGCAATTGCACCAGTTGCGCGGCCGCGTCGGACGCTCGCATCACCAGGCCTACGCCTACCTCCTCACGCCGCCGGAAGAGGCGCTGAACGCCAACGCGAAAAAACGGCTCGAGGCCATCCAGATGATGGAAGATCTGGGCGCGGGCTTTTATCTCGCCATGCACGACCTTGAAATTCGCGGCGCCGGCGAAGTGCTGGGCGATTCGCAGTCCGGCGGCATCCAGGACATCGGTTTCACCCTCTATACCGAAATGCTAAACAGCGCGGTGAAATCGCTGAAGGCCGGCAAGGAGCCGGACCTGCTGAAGCCGTTAAATGTGGCGACCGAAATAAACCTGCATACACCGGCATTGCTGCCGGACACTTATTGCGGCGACGTGCACGAGCGCCTGGTGATTTACAAGCGCCTCGCCAACTGCGAGTCTGAAATGGCGCTGGATGAACTGCAGGAGGAACTGATCGACCGCTTCGGCCTGATGCCGGACCCGACGCAAACACTGGTCGAATGCCATCGCCTGCGCATTCTCGGCAAGCCGCTTGATCTTCTGAAGATCGACGCGAGCTCACAGTCGATCATCGTGCAGTTTGGCCGCGAAACGCCGATTCAACCGCAGCGGGTGATTCAGCTGGTCCAACAGAAACGCCACTACCGGCTCGCCGGACAGGACAAATTGCGCATCGAAAAGGCCATCGGCGGCATGCGCGACCGGGTCAATGAGATCAAAGTGATTCTGCGGGAATTGTCTCCCGCACCAACGGCCGCCAGCAAGGCGGCGGCGTAGTCGCGTGAGCGTCAATCTCATCATCCAGGGTGACGAGGTCGCGACACCTGATTTGAAGACCTTGCACGCGCTGTCCGGGGCGCATGAGATTACCCGCATCGATGGCGTTGCACACCAGGCGTTCAGACTGTCCGCGGCGCGGCCGGAAACGTGCGGGGCAGTGCACGCCTTTTGCCAACCGCTCAAGCTGGATTTTGCGTTTGTACCAGCAGGACAGCGATTGGCCGATTTCGGCCTCATTGCCATGGATATGGATTCCACGCTCATCACCATCGAGTGCATTGACGAGATCGCTGACTTTGCGGGCAGGAAACCGGAAGTCGCCGCGATCACCGCCAGCGCCATGCGCGGTGAAATCGACTGGCCCGAAAGCCTGCGCCGGCGCGTCTCGCAACTTGCCGGCTTGCGGGAGTCGGTGTTGCAGCAGGTCATCGACGAGCGACTGGCCCTGTCGCCGGGCGCGGCGGCGCTCATCGCCGCGGCAAAGAAACATGCCGTCAAGCTCCTGCTCGTGTCGGGAGGCTTCACTTTTTTCACCGAGCGGCTGAAAGCGCGGCTCGGCATCGACTACGCGTATGCCAACGTGCTGGAAATCGTCGATGGGAAACTCAGCGGACGCGTGACCGGGCCGCTGTGCGACGCCGACGGCAAGGCGCGACATTTTCGGGAAACGGCGGCCTCGTTATCGTTGAGACCCGAACGCTGCATTGCCATCGGCGACGGCGCCAATGATTTGAAAATGCTTGCCGAGGCGGGAATATCGATTGCCTATCGCGCCAAGCCGGTGGTGCAGGCAAAGGCGACGGTGGCACTCAATTGCGTCGGCCTGGATGGCGTGCTGGCGCTGTTTGCTTGATCCATCGCGCGCTGTTCCGCGCGTCACCGGATCGCCTGGGAACCGCCGATCAAACGACAGTTTTTTTGACAATGGAAAAAATGTTCCCCGGCCTGACGCGCCAGCACCAACCTGGTTGGCGAAACTGCACCAGCGCGGGTGTGACAATGTCGACGCCGACGCCTGCCCGTAAGTAACGGGCGGCCCGCTGGCGCTGAAATGTGTGCCCTGCTACGCTTTTGGCAATGGAAAATATGCGTAAGGCTGCTTCGGCGCCTCCGATGCTTCTTGCCGTTTCACTTCCTGGAAATCGACCTTTCGGTCCCACCAGGTGGCGCGGTTCTGTTTCTGCAATTCTTTCAACTGTGGATTCTTGTCCATCAGATCGCGGATAAACTGGGTAATGTCTGATTCGTACATGGCCATCGCAATTGCTCCTGGTGCCTGCGGGAAATTAAGATTGATTTTATCATCCACTCTGGCCCGGCTACTCAAGCGGGCGAAATGTTTATGGTGAGAAACGCGATTCCAGCATGACAAGCAATACGACCGACAGACCGTTGATGGAGCTCCGTTACCCCCGTTCGTTTCTGGGGTTGCTGCTGGTCGGGTTTCTCATTGTCGCGCTGCCGCTGATCGCCGGCTTGGTCTCCAACGCGTTTTCGATAGAGAAACTCTCCGAACAAAGCCAGAAGGCGGTCTACAACGCGACGGTGGCCACGCAGAATGCGCGGCAACTGGCCAGCCTCAGTCTGGCGATGGAACGCTCCGGGCGGTTTTATGCCGTCTCGGGCGACACCGATCAGATCGAAACCTACCGGCAATCGCGCGAGAGTTTTCAACGCCTCAGCGGCGAATTCATGGCGTTACCGCTGACCGCCGAGATGCGCGCCGCGGCAGAGTCCATTCGTCAGCGTGAATCCGCAATTTTTGCGCTGCTCGCGGCGAAAAGTCCCACGCCCGGACTGGCCCGGCAACTTGAACGGGATTTCTCCGATCTGTCGCAGCGAACACAGTCGCTCAACGCGCTGGCCAGCCAGCTGATCGACCAGGAAGTCGCCGCATTGCGGTCGTCCGCCGCCAAGTCGCGCAAACAGGTGTTCTGGCAACTGCTGGCAATGATTCCGTCCGCTCTGTTGATGATTGCCGGCTTCACTTACCTGCTGGCGCGGCCGATACGCGACCTGGGCGCGGCCATACATCGTCTCGGCGAGGGAAAGCTCGCCAAGCGCATTCACGTCAGCGGCCCGCGCGATATCGAGATGCTCGGTGAGCAACTTGACTGGCTGCGCCAGCGTCTGATCTCGCTGGAAGACCAGAAAACGCGGTTCTTCCAGCATGTGTCGCATGAATTGAAGACGCCATTGACGGCGCTGCGGGAAGGCTCCGACTTGCTCGGCGACGAAGTCGCAGGCAAGCTGAATGACGAGCAGCGCGAAATTGCGCGCATCCTGAAACAGAATTCGCTCACGCTTGAAAGACTGATCCAGGATTTGCTCACCTATTCCCAGACGCAGTCGGCGGACCGCCTCGACAAGAAAGTTGCCATCGACATCAAGCCGCTGCAACTGAAGGATTTGATTGACGATGTCGTCGACATGCAAAAGATTGCGATCGTCGCCAAGTCGCTTACCGTGAAACGTGAATGCGAGAAGACCTCATATCAGGGTGACCCTGAAAAGTTGCGGGTTGTGATCGATAATCTGCTGTCAAATGCCGTCAAGTACTCGCCGGTCGGCGGCGTAATCATTTTGCGGTTGGGCAAACACAAGGAAACCGCCGTCATCGAGGTGATCGACAACGGCCCCGGTATTGCGCAGGAGGACCGCGACCGGATCTTTGATCCTTTCTATCGCGGCAAGGCGGCCAGCGCGTCGAGCACCAAGGGCACCGGTCTCGGACTGGCGATTGTTCGCGACTATGTCGAGATGCATCATGGCTCGGTGAAGGCGCTGGCTGCGGCGGGCGCACATTTTCGGGTCATTCTTCCCAAAGTACCCGGAACGTCGGCGGCGACCTGACTTTCATGGAATCCGATATGCCAATGAAAAACCTGATTGCGCTGTTTTTCTCAATAATGCTCGCGGCGTGTGCGCTCGACCCCAAGCGAATCGATGCCCCCCCGGAGACTCGCATCCTTGTCCAGCCTGCGACACCGTCGCCGTCAGATCAGCTGTTGAGCCATCTGGCCGACCTGCGCAAACTCGAAACGCGCGAGATTGCGGCCGAACGCGACAACGCGCGCAGCCAATTTCTGCGCGACCGCAGTGACGTCAGCCGCATCAGGTATGCTTTGCTGTGGGCCATGGGCCCGTTCGCGCCCGGCACGCCAGTTCATTCCGCCGCGCAGGACGACGCGGACCTGATCGGCCTGGTCGAACCGCTGATCGCGGATGGCACCGGCGGAAAGCCGTCAGCAGGTCCGGAAATACGCGCGCTGGCAATGCTTTTGCACAATGTGGTGAATGAACGCCGCAAAGTTCGTGAACAGTTGCGCGACACCCAGGCACGACTGGCGCTGGCCAGAAAGGACGACGTGCGCGACGCCGAAGCGAGGGCGCTGCGTACCCGGGTTGAAGAGCTCGAAGCCAAATTGAATGCACTCAAATCCATCGACCGCAGCGTGAACCGGCGCGCGGAATCGACACGCAAGTGAGTACCGCACATGAATACACTGATTGAGTCTCCCGACACACACGCTTCGGTTACCAAAGGCAACCTGTTGCTGGTAGACGATGACGCCGACATTCTGAGGTTGCTGGCCATCCGCCTCAAGGCGAGCGGCTATCAGGTCATGACAGCAACCAGCGGTGAACAGGCGCTGTCGATGGCGGCCGCCGAACGCCCCGACCTGGTTGTCACGGACCTTCGTATGGCAGGACTCGACGGCCTCGCACTGTTTCACGAAATCGAGCGCCGGCACACCGGGCTGCCGGTGATCATCCTGACCGCACATGGCACCATCCCCGACGCGGTTGCCGCAACTCGCCAGGGCGTCTTCGGCTATCTCACCAAGCCTTACGATGCCAATGAATTGCTGGCACAGGTAAATCGTGCGCTGACCCTGCATGGCGGCGCCTCCCCCAGCAAGCGGATCGATCAGTCCTGGCACGCTGAAATCATTACCAAGAGCCCGCTGATGGAGGACTTGCTGTTGCGCACCGAACGCGTGGCCCAGGGCGAGGCCAGCATTCTGATCCAGGGGGAAAGCGGGACCGGGAAAGAACTGCTCGCGCGTGCCCTTCACAATGCCAGCCGGCGCGGCGACAGGCCATTTGTCGCCGTCAATTGCGGCGCGATACCCGAAGCATTGCTGGAGTCCGAATTATTCGGCCACAAGAAAGGCGCCTTCACCGGTGCCACCGCCGACCATGCCGGCTTGTTCGTGGAGGCGCATTCCGGCTCGTTGCTGCTGGATGAAATAGGCGATATGCCGATTGCGCTGCAGGTAAAGTTACTACGCGCGTTGGAGGCCCGCGAGATTCGTCCGGTCGGCTCGACAAAGACAATTAGTGTTGATGTTCGCATCATTTCCGCCAGCCACAAGGACCTGAATCAGGCGAAAGCGGAAGGTACATTTCGTGAAGACCTGTTTTATCGCCTGAACGTCGTCACGCTGCGCCTTCCCGCGCTGCGTGAACGCCGCGAGGATATTCCGCTGTTGCTCGCGCATTTCCTGAAACGCTTGTCCGAGCGCTACGCCAAGGGGGTGAATGCCTTTTCCCCGGAAGCCCTGGAGATGCTGATCGCCGCCCCGTGGCCAGGCAACATCCGGCAGTTGTACAACGTGGCGGAGCAAGTGGTTGCGCTCAGCAGTGGTGAAATAGTCTCAACCAAGGTGGTGGAACAGGCAATGCAGCTGGAAATGCAGCGTATCGACTCCTTCGAAGAGGCGCGGCGCCGCTTTGAATACGATTACCTGACACGCCTGTTGAAACTGACCCAGGGCAGCGTGACCCAGGCCGCGAAACTCGCGAAGCGCAATCGCACCGAGTTTTACAAACTACTGCAGCGACACAGTATTGAAGCGGCGCACTTCAAACCGCCGGCAGTGTAAAGAAAGGTGATAAAAGTCACAGAATTTCGACGTTTGGGGCGATATTCACAGGGTTTTTCGTCGCCGAATGGAGACAAGCAATATTTAATATAATCAAAGACTTGCATTTTGACATCACGGGTTGTCGCTGATAGGCGACATTTGATCGTCGTGGTTCTTGTCAGTCTCGACCGTCTAATACCATTAAGTATATGTTTATTAAACAAATATAATTGTTGGCATAAGCGTTGCATAACTATTCCTGAATACTTTCGGATCGCCCTCCCTCCCTGGGCGCTTCGATGCCGATTAGGTCCTCGGCGTTGAAGGTTCTCCTCCTTGAGTATTCGAGAGTGCGCCTTCAGGGGTGGTCGAGAGACCGCCCCTAATTTTTTGTGCCGCGCTGATGTTCCTCTTGGCATGCAAGATCGAGGTCCGCATGGCCGTCCCGCTGCACCGCAGGTGGTGGCGACATTAGAGTGTTGCCTCTATGCGCGCTCGGCTATCCTGAATACGAAATATCTTCGCCGTGCATCCTGCCGGTGTAATGAATGTTCGGGGAAATCTCATGTCGGCAAAGTCGCACCTTCATCCATCCGACCTACGCGCGGCCAGTCGCTTGGCAGTTGACGCCATCGTCGGCCTTACCGACCTGGTTGAAGCCATGCACCACAACATCGGCAGTCGATCCGCGCCGTTGGGCAAGCCCGCGCGTGGGACGACGCGCGGGATAACCGGCTTCGCCTACCGGACAGTCCGGGGCGTTACCCGAATGGTGGGCGGCGGCATCGATGCGGCGCTGGCGCCGCTGGTGGCGCTGCTCGGAACGCGCGATTCCACGTCCGCTCGCGATGCGGTCGTCGCCGCGCTGAATGGTGTGCTCGGTGACTATTTAGCCGACACTCGTAATCCCCTTGCGATTTCGATGCAATGGCATTCGCGGGGACAACCGCTCACGACGGACCGGGTTGCGCTCGCAAAGGCGTTCCCCGCGGCAACCGGCAAAGTGCTGGTGCTGGTGCACGGGTTGTGCATGGGCGACCAGCAATGGCTGCGCGAGGGCCACGACCACGGCGCGGCACTGGCGCGCGATCTGGGCCACACGCCGGTCTATCTGCGTTACAACAGCGGTTTGCATATATCCGCCAATGCCCGCGAAATGACGGCGATGCTTGAGGTCCTGGTTGCGTCCTGGCCGGTTCCCATTGAAGAGCTTTCGATTCTCACCCACAGCATGGGAGGTTTGGTGGCCCGCAGTGCCTGCCACTATGCGAAGCTGGCGAGCCATCGCTGGCCGGCAAAATTGCGCTCTCTCGTCTTTCTCGGCGTCCCGCATCACGGCGCGCCGCTGGAGCGGGGCGGTCATTGGGTGGATACCATCCTGGGCGTCAGCCCCTACACTGCGCCGTTCATGCGCCTCGGCAAGATACGCAGCGCAGGAATCACGGACCTACGCTTCGGCGATTTGCGTGACGAGGACTGGCAAGGCCACGAACAGAACAAGCGGTCCAAGGCTGCAAAGCACGGATTGCCATTGCCTGCTGAGATCCGGTGCTTCGCAATTGCCGCGACGACCGGCAGGAAGCAGGGCGACTTGAATGATCGCATGCTCGGTGACGGTCTGGTACCGATTGCAAGCGCGCTCGGGCAGCATGCGAATCCAGAACTGGATCTGGCCATTCCCGCAAACCGCCAATGGGTAGGCTACGAGATGAACCACATGGAATTGTTGAGTTCGGCCCAGGCATATGCACATATCCGCACGTGGTTGACCCACTGATCAACCGCAATCGCCTTACGCAATTTCCTCAATCCACGCCATCTGAATGGCCTCGAGGATTTTTTCCCCGGAATGGTCCGGAACATCGTCGAACGCCGGCAGCGCCATCACCCATTCACGAAGATCCGTGAATCGAAGTGTCCGGGGATCGATGTCCGGATAGGCGTCGGCGAGCTGAATCGCGATTTCCAGGCTGTCGGTCCATTTCATGTCGGCGGCTCCTCTTCAGTCACTTCAATTCGAACAGCGCGAGATTGGCAAAAATGTTGTGCGTGCGCACCATCCGCACCATTCGGCGGCCACGCACCCACGAGGCGGGCCCCGACGCCGGCGTCGCGCCTAGTGTCCCTCGCGCGCCTGGTTGATGGTGTACTTCGGTATTTCGATCACCAGCTTCTCGCTGCGAATCTTCACCTGGCAGGAAAGGCGCGATTGCGGCGTCAGTCCCCAGGCCATGTCGAGCATGTCTTCCTCTTTCTCTGCGGCGTCATCGAGTGAATCCAGCCCCTCCCGAACGATGACATGACAAGTCGTGCAGGCACACGATTTCTCGCAGGCATGCTCAATCTCGATGCCGTGGCGAAGCAGCGCATCGCACAATGATTCTCCTTGCGGTACATCGAATTCAACCCCCGCCGGACACAGACTCTCGTGGGGTAGTACCTGGATAATGGTCATCAGATCTTCACATCCTCTATTTTCCGGCCGCGGAGCACGTCGGCCACGCTTCGGTCCATGCGCCTCGCCGCGAATGGTTCCGTGGCATTTGAAAGCGCGGCAATGCTTTCCTTGATCGCTCGATGGTCATCGCCGGTTGCGGTTTGCGCCAGCGTTTGCATGGACGCGTCAATCACCGCACGTTCGTCTTCCGCCAGCAATGTGTCGCCATCCTTGGCAAGTGCCGCCCGCAGCGCCTCAATCATGCGCCCCGCTTCGACGCGTTGCTCGAACAGCGCGCGGGCCCGTGCGTCTTCGTCGGCATGGCTGAAGCTGGCCTTCAACATTTCGGTAATCTCGGCGTCGCTCAGTCCGTAGGAAGGTTTCACCTCAACATGTGTCTCGACGCCGCTGACCATTTCCCGCGCCGACACCGACAGCAAGCCGTCAGCATCGACCTGGAACAATACCTTGATGCGCGCCGCCCCGGCCACCATCGGTGGAATGCCCCGCAGTTCAAAGCGCGCCAGCGAACGGCAGTCTTTCACCAGTTCGCGCTCCCCCTGGACCACATGAATGGCCATCGCCGTCTGGCCGTCCTTGAAAGTGGTGAACTCCTGCGCACGCGCGGTGGGAATCGTCGAGTTTCGAGGAATCACCTTCTCGGTCAGCCCGCCCATCGTTTCAAGTCCCAGCGAGAGCGGAATGACATCGAGCAACAGCAGGTCATCCGCCGCGCGATTACCGGCCAGCACATTCGCCTGGATGGCCGCGCCGAGCGCAACCACCTTGTCCGGGTCGAGATTGTTCAATGGCGCCTTGCCAAAGAAGGATGCGACCGCCTGTTGGACGTGCGGCATGCGGGTTGCCCCGCCGACCATCACCACACCGTCGATATCCGTGACCGAGAGTCTCGCGTCACGCAGCGCCTTCCTGACCGGCTGGAGCATACGCTGCACCAGCGGCGCGGTCATGGCCTGGAACTCCTGCCGAGAAAGTCGCAGCCTGAACTCCTGCCCGTATGAAAGCGGCAACACGGTCTCGACAAACTCCTGCGTCGTCAGGCGCTCTTTGACTTCGCGTGCCTTTAATAGCAGTTTGCGGGTATCGCGATGATCTGCGGCCGCAATCCCGTTGACACTGCGCCAATGCGCGCCGATCGCCTGATCAAAGTCGTCGCCCCCCAATGACGAGTCGCCATTGGTCGACAGGACTTCAAAGATGCCCTTGGCGAGCCTCAATATCGAGATGTCGAAAGTCCCGCCACCCAGATCGAAGACCGCGAAAGTTCCCTCACTGGCATTGTCGAGGCCATAGGCGACTGCGGCAGCTGTCGGTTCATTCAGCAGCCGCAGCACATTGATTCCCGCGAGGCCTGCCGCATCCTTGGTTGCCTGACGTTGTGAATCATCGAAGTACGCCGGTACCGTAATTACCGCGCCCACTAATTCACCGGCCAGGGATTCTTCGGCCAGATTTCGCAGCACCTTGAGAATCTCCGCGGATACGTCCACCGGCGATTTGATGCCCGCGACGGTGTCAATCTTTACCATGCCCGGGGAATCGATGAAACGATAGGGCAGCGCACCATACTTGGCGACGTCGGCAATGCCGCGTCCCATGAAACGCTTGACGGAAACGACGGTATTTTCCGGGTCCTCCGCCTGGGCCGCCCTGGCCGCATGGCCGACGATCACATCTCCCCGCTGCTGGTAGCGCACGACCGAGGGCAGGAGTGGATCACCGTCGTGATTGAGCAGCACCTCAGCGGTACCGCTCCTGACCGTCGCGACCAGTGAATTAGTTGTGCCCAGATCGATACCGACCGCCAACCGGTGCTGGTGGGGTGCGGTCGCTTCGCCGGGTTCGGCGATTTGCAATAGGGCCATGTCGTTTCCAGTGATAGGTGGGCACGCTCAGGCGGCAAACGTCTCGAGCGCGTCGTCGATTTCCTCGCCCAGCTTTTCGAGAAACCGTAATTTGCGTACTGTCAGCCGCGCCTCACCCAGCGTGCCGCTGGCGGACAGTTGCTGCCGCAAGAGTTCAAACATCGCGACTTCGTCTTGCGTGCGCCGGGCGGCCAATGTGCAAAGGCGCCTTTCATCGCCCGCCAACCGGGCGTCGACGACCGACTCCCGCCAATCCATCTGCTGCTGCAGAAAGTCCACCGGCATGGCAGTGTTGGATTCTTCCTCGGTGTCGACGCCGTTGATATGCAGGAAGTAGCGTCCGCGCCGCAGTGGAGATTTCAGCACCTGGTAGCCCTCGTTGGCACGGGTGGCCCACTGTGCCGCGAGTCGTTTTTCGGCGTCGCTGGCGCCCGCATGGCGATCGGGATGCACTTCCCGCAGCAGGTTGCGGTAGGCGCGCTCCAACGCCTGCATGTCCAGTTCATACGATACCGGCAAGGCGAACAATTCAAAGTGATTTTGGGTGAAATCCGGGCTCATTCGCGAAAAAGGGCGACGTCTCGGTCGCCCCCTTTTAAGGCCCTCATCCTAGATGAGGGAAATGATCGGGCATCCGTTCAGACGTTGAAGCTTTCTCCACAACCGCATTTGTCTTTTTCTTGCGGGTTGTTGAATTTGAAGCCTTCATTCAGTCCCTCGCGGACAAAATCGAGTTCGGTCCCATCGATATAGACGAGGCTCTTCGGGTCGACGAACACTTTGACTCCGTGGCTTTCAAAGGTCTGATCCTCTTCGCCAGCCGCATCGACAAACTCCAGTTTGTACGCCATGCCGGAACATCCGGTGGTGCGCACACCAAAGCGCACACCGACGCCCTTGCCGCGCTTGGCCAAGTAATCCTGCACGTGCTGTGCCGCGCGATCGGTCAGAGTAATCGCCATGATTATTCCGCCGCCGCTTTCATATCGGTAGCGGGATGCTTTTCGCGGTAATCGGCAATCGCCGCCTTGATGGCATCCTCGGCCAGGATCGAACAGTGGATCTTCACCGGCGGCAGCGCGAGCTCTTCGGCAATCTGAGTGTTCTTGATGGTACCCGCCTCGTCGATGGATTTGCCCTTCACCCACTCGGTGACGAGCGAAGACGACGCAATGGCCGAGCCGCAGCCGTAAGTCTTGAACTTGGCGTCCTGGATGATGCCGTCCGGGCCTACTTTGATCTGCAGCTTCATCACGTCGCCGCAGGCAGGCGCGCCAACCATTCCGGTCGCAACGCCGGGCTCGTCCTTGCCGAAGGAACCGACATTGCGGGGATTTTCATAATGATCGATAACTTTTTCTGAATAAGCCATGATTCAACTCCTGGTTAAGCATTCGGCCGGTCGCAATATCCAACAATTTCTAGTGCGCGGCCCATTGAACAGTGTTGAGGTCAACACCATCCTTGTACATTTCCCAAAGTGGCGACATGTCACGCAGCTTCTGGATTCGTTCCTTGAGCAGTTTGACGGCGAAATCGATGTCGGTCGCTGACGTAAAGCGGCCAATTGTAAATCGAATCGAGCTGTGTGCGAGTTCGTCGTTGCGCCCCAGCGCACGCAGCACATACGAAGGCTCCAGCGATGCCGACGTGCAGGCGGACCCTGACGATACCGCGAGTTCCTTGATGCCCATGATCAGGGATTCGCCTTCGACAAAATTAAAGCTCACATTGAGGTTGTGCGGCACGCGATAGTCGAGGTCGCCATTCACGTAAACTTCCTCCATATCTTTGACGCCCGCCAGCAGACGGTCACGCAACATGCGAATGCGCTCGTTTTCCGCCTGCATTTCCAGGCGCGCGAGACGAAACGCTTCGCCCATGCCGACGATTTGATGTGTTGCCAGCGTGCCCGACCGGAATCCTCGCTCATGTCCGCCGCCATGCATCTGCGCTTCGAGCCGGATCCGCGGCTTACGCCGGACGAAAAGCGCACCGACACCCTTCGGTCCGTACGTCTTGTGGGCCGAGAAACTCATCAGGTCCACTTTCAGCGCCTGCAAATCAACTTGAACCTTGCCGGTGGCCTGCGCGGCATCGACGTGAAAAATAATGCCTTTTTCGCGGCAAATCCCGCCAATTTCCGCAATCGGCTGGATGACGCCGATTTCGTTGTTCACGAACATCACCGATACTAAAATGGTATCCGGACGCAAAGCGGCCTTGAAGACATCCATGTCGATCAGGCCATTGTCCTTTACATCCAGATAGGTTGCTTCAAAGCCTTGCCGCTCAAGTTCGCGAACCGTATCTAGCGTGGCCTTATGTTCGGTCTTGACCGTGATGATGTGCTTGCCACGAGTTTTGTAGAAATGGGCGGCCCCCTTGAGGGCCAGGTTGATGGACTCGGTGGCACCGGAGGTCCAGACAATCTCCTTCGAATCGCAATTGACCAGTTTCGCGACTTCCTCGCGCGCATTTTCAACGGCTTCTTCGGCCGTCCAGCCATAGCTGTGGCTGCGCGAGGCCGGGTTGCCATACTGTTCCGTTAAGTAGGGAATCATTTTTTGCGCCACGCGCGGATCAACGGGCGTGGTCGCGGAATAATCGAGATAGATAGGCTGTTTCATGATCGCTTTAGGTGCGTTAGACAGTAGTGGCCGGCGTTTCTACCCTGTTCGCGGTGGCCGTGGGGCTTGCCCGCATGGTCACGACGTTTGTCGTGGCGGACGAAGGTTTGGTGCGCTGCGTTTCCACCAGATCGGCCAGTGACACGCCGGCCAGGAAGTTGATCACGGTGTCGTTGAGGCTTTCCCACAAATCATGTGTCATGCAACGCTTGTCGCCCGCGCAGTTTTCCTTCCCTTCGCACTGGCGGGAATCGATCGGCTCTTCAACAGCAATGATGATGTCGGCTACCGTCAACTGCGCCGTGCTGCGAGCCAGATTGTAACCACCGCCGGGACCACGCACGCTTTCCACCAAATTGCCTCGGCGCAATTTGCCGAACAATTGTTCGAGATACGAAAGTGATATTTTCTGGCGCTCGCTGATGCTGGCTAACGCGACCGGTCCATTGCCACCGTGCAGCGCCAAATCCAGCATGGCGGTAACGGCAAATCTTCCTTTGGTGGTCAGTCTCATTGCATGCCCCTGTCGCATAGTTGCGGCGAAGATCGTTGCCCGCGCAGGAAAGAACGCTGATGCGGAAACACCAACCCCAACCCGTCAGGACTTAAACCCGACTAATCAACTCAAGTATAGTATACCCGAGTATATTTATCAACTATGTGGGGCGCACAAGCGCTTTTTCAATATTGCCGCTAATGGGACTAAGTCCTTTATGGACGCGGCTCTTGGGGCATTATTGGCTGCAAAGCGGCGCCAGTGCTGGAGTTTGACTCTCCTAGTCACTACCGGTAGCTCTCTTGGGTAAGCCGGACTGTAGCTGTCGCATATCTTGCGCTTCCAGTGCTTCCAGTCGCCTTTGCAACGCCGCCATCTGAGCCTCAGACTGGTCTGAGCGGGCGGCAATCGTTTTCAGAATGGTGTTGAGCGGATCGTTTTCGTTGGTGGTAACCGCGTAGGCGGAAAACGCCTGACCGACAACGCCTTGCTCGAGTCCCTCAACAATACGCGCCGGAATACCGACCACCGTTGCCCCGGCCGGAACTTCCTTGACGACCACCGAGTTGGAACCGATTTTGGCACCGGCACCGACTATGAACGGTCCGAGGATTTTTGCGCCCGCGCCCACGGTGACACCATCAGCCAGCGTTGGGTGGCGCTTGCCCTTGTTCCAGGAAACGCCGCCCAGCGTTACACCGTGGTACAGGGTGCAATCATCTCCGATCAAGGCTGTCTCGCCGATGACAACACCCATGCCGTGGTCAATGAAAAAGCGCCGGCCGATAGTCGCGCCAGGATGTATTTCAATGCCGGTGAAGAGGCGGCCGACATTTGACGTCAGGCGGCCCAGCCACTTCAAGCCGATGCGCCAAAGCGGCCCTGACACCCAGCGGTGCCACCAGATGGCATGCATGCCCGGATAACAGGTCAACACTTCCCACCAGTTCCGCGCGGCGGGATCACGTGCGTAGACGCTTTGTATATCTTCGCGAAGTCGGGAAAACATGGGAATCACACCATCATTGGTTTGTGCCGGTCAGCGTAGCCCGGATGGCCGCTTCGTGCAATCCAGTGCACTGGCTACCTTGGCATCGCCGGTTTGCGCATTGTCCCATGTAATGCGCCGACACCTGATTTCAGGCGCATGCGTTCGCCGCCGCCGTCGTTGCCGGGGCGCCGTACTTCGATCAAAACCCCACGAACGGAAGGCCATCCGCGCAATTGTTCAGCGACGCGTTACCAGGGCCGCCAGCAAGCCACGCAGGATCGCCACTTCCTCAGGTTCCATCCTCGCGCGCGCGAACAGGCGCCGCATGCGTGTCATGAAGCGCTTCGGCTCGAGCGGGTCAAGGAATTCCGCCGTTACCGCCGCCGACTCCAGGTGGCGCAGAAATCCTTCCACCTCGCCGACGCTTGCGGCCGGCCGCGCCGGCGCTTCCTCAATCACATGCGCATTTGCCGCCATCATCATTTCGTAGGCCGCCAACTGCACGGCCTGCGAAACATTCAGCGACGTATATAACGGACTGGCAGGAATCATTGCAATCATCTGGCAACGATCGACTTCTTCATTGGACATCCCAAAGGCCTCATTGCCGAACACCAGCGCGACGCGCCGCCCTTCAATCGCGAGCCACTCATTGACCACGCCGGTTGCCGCTTCACGCAAGCCGCGCATGCCATGCGCGAGTTCACGGCGGCGCGCCGTAAAGGCCAGCGAAAAATGCACGTCCGCCAGCGCCTCATCCAGAGAACCCACGATACGGGACTGCTCGAGCACATCACCGGCCCCCGATGCCAGCGCGATCGCCTGCGGGCTGCGCGCGGCGTCGGCGTCACGCGGAGAGACCAGAATCAGGTCGCTCAGCCCCATGGTTTTCATGGCGCGCGCGGCACTGCCGATATTGCCCGGATGCGACGTCGAGACCATCACCACCCGGATGCGGCTCAACAAATCAGGGGACGTTGCTGGAACAGTCATAGTAAAATTGCAGCTTCTCCTTGCTCTTTACACGTGAACGGAAAGCCGGCGGGCGGGACTGGAATTGATGTGGCGACAATGCGGCATGCCCATGGCATGTCGGTTGTCTGCGTCGCGAAACCAGCCCACGCGGGCAAGCATCCGGCACACAGAAAATACAATCATGCATCCGATGCTGAACATCGCCGTGAAAGCGGCGCGCCGCGCAGGTTCCCTCATTACCCGTGCCTCCAACGATCTCGACAAACTGACGGTCGAATCGAAATCGCAAAATGACTTCGTCTCCGAGGTTGACCGCATGGCCGAAGCAGCGATCATCGATGTGCTGCGGGAAGCCTACCCCAAGCATAGCATTCTGGCCGAGGAGTCCGGACTTGCAGACAGCGATTCCGAATACCAGTGGATCATCGATCCTCTCGACGGCACCACCAATTTTCTGCACGGCTTTCCGCAATATTGCGTGTCCATCGCATTGGCGGTAAAGGGGGTGCCCACCCACGGCGTCATCTTCGATCCAACACGCAACGACCTGTTTACCGCCTCGCGTGGCGGCGGAGCGTTCCTTAACGAGCGACGCATCCGTGTGTCTAAAACACTGAACCTGAAAGATGCGCTGCTTGGCACCGGATTCCCTTTCAAGGAGTTTGGGCAGGTTGATCGTTACCTGGCGACATTCAAGGAACTCACATTCAAATGCGCGGGCATCCGGCGCCCGGGTTCGGCGGCACTCGATCTCGCCTATGTGGCGTGTGGCCGTTATGATGGCTTCTGGGAAAATGGACTGAGCCCCTGGGACATGGCCGCGGGCGCACTGATGATCAAGGAAGCGGGCGGTCTGGTCACCAACTTTAGCGGCGAAGAAGATTTCCTCGGCAGCGGCCACATCGTGGCAGCGACGCCCAAGGTGTTTCCCGCCTTGCTGCAAATCGTTCAGGCGCATCACATTGCCTGACCGCCGGACAATTCATCGCCATGCATCGCATCGTGACAGTCGGTGCCGCCGGACCTGAGTTTGCAGCCCAACGGCAAGACGCCCGCCCGGCGCAGCAAGGTATCGGCCATTCTGATCGACCGCAATCGCACATATCCCTGCAAACCACCTCCCGACACAGTGGCCGCCGGCAACATGATCATGCGCACACAGCAACTCCACTGACTCGTGCAAACGCAAAGACGTCACTCCACTTTTGTCCCGGGTGCATGCTGATGCAGCAAACCGGGCCGCGCGTGAAATTGCAATGATTCCGGCATGAACGACAAGACACCCAGCCCGCACACGCCGATGATGCAGCAATACCTGCGGATCAAGGCGGAATATCCGGACACCCTGGTTCTTTACCGCATGGGTGATTTCTACGAATTGTTCTTTGATGATGCCGTCCGGGCCGCCAGGCTGCTCGACATTACCCTGACCACGCGCGGCCAATCCGCCGGCACGCCGATCAAGATGGCGGGTGTGCCCTTTCACGCCATCGAACAGTATCTCGTCAAGCTGGTTCGGTTCGGCGAATCGGCGGCCATCTGCGAACAGGTTGGGGAAGTGACCAACAAGGGACCGGTCGAACGCGCGGTGGTGCGTGTCATCACGCCCGGCACATTGACCGACAGCGCCCTGCTGCCCGATGCGCGCGACCTGCTGATTGCGGCAGCCTGTGTCCGGGGAACACAGCTCGGACTCGCGACGCTGTCACTCGCTGCCGGGCGTTTTCGCATTCTCGAAACCGGCATTTCGCAATATCAGTCGGAGCTTGAGCGCCTGCAACCATCCGAGCTGCTGTTGCCGGAAAGCGCCGGACTGGCGGCAAATGGAATCGCCACGCACCGTCTCGCCGACTGGCAATTCGACACCGAATCCGCCACCAAGCTGCTGGCACGGCAATTCAATACGGCGGATCTCAAAGGATTTGGCTGCGATGACATGCCGGTTGCTATCGCCGCCGCCGGCGCCTTGCTTCAATACGTGCAGCAGACGCAGCGCACCGCGTTGCCGCATCTCACCGGCCTGTCGGTCGAGCGCGGTGATGACTTCATTCGCATGGATGCGGCGACGCGCCGCAATCTGGAGATCCTCGAGACCATCAGCCGCGAAAATTCGCCCACCCTGTTTTCGCTGCTGAACACCACCGTCACCAGCATGGGTGCCCGCATGCTTCGCGATTGGCTGTCTCAGCCATTGCGCGATCGCGATGCGATTCGACAGCGATTGCACGCCAGTGATGCGCTGCGGAGCGACGTCCCCGCTATCCGCGGCGTTTTGTCCGGTTGGGCCGATATTGAGCGCATCGTTACACGGAT
>JBDTSU010000001.1:0-34941 GCA_039930965.1 Betaproteobacteria bacterium | reverse complement strand
GCTCCCCGCACTCTAAAATGACCCAAAAGTACCCACACTAAAACGCGAAGACCCACAAAAAAAGGCAGCCGAGGCTGCCTTTCCGGGAGGGGCAACGCCTGCCTTATTTTGCTTCAGCTTTGGGGGCAGCCGCCGCGCCGGTCGTGCGCGCATGGCGTTGACGGAACTTCTCAACGCGACCTGCCGTGTCCATGATCTTGTGCTTGCCGGTGTAGAAAGGATGCGATTCCGACGAGACTTCAATGCGGATAACCGGATATTCCTTGCCGTCGGTCCATTTCAACTTTTCGCGTCCCTTGGTCTCAGCGGTTGAGCGGGTAAGGAATTTGAAGTCGCAGGACGAATCAAAGAAAATTACGTCGTGATATTCGGGGTGAATGCTGGGTTTCATGCGGGTTTTGCCTTTCTTTCCGTAAAGGGTGCGCCGATGTAGGCCGCGCGGGCACCTCTATGCGAACAAGTGTTTGGAGAATCAATAATTATGCCGCAATTTGACCCAAAAGGCAAAGTCCCTGTGCGGCCGATTGCACGCGTGCCATGAACGTTGACCACGGTGCGGCACAAGACGTCGGAGGTCGCGCCGCCGGGCTTCCGAGGCGCCGGCCCCGACGGGATTGCCGCGAAATTTGCCGGTTTCAATGGCGAAATACCTGACTCGTCCAGGATTGCGCAGGTATGCCCGTCGTCTTCCCCCAAAATAGACAGCATTTGCCGTGCAGGATGACGTGAGGGCCGTCGCGTGAAGACTGGAATACGGAAAACTCAGCTATGTTAGTATTATGAAATAATACCAAGGGAAAATTTCAATGGATTCTCCCGCCTCTCGTGCACCTCGTTCACAAGGCCAAACATCGCTGCTGGTTGAAGCGCTGAAACGGCTTTTGCGCGCGCGCGGTATGACTTACCGCGATCTCGGCCATTCCTTGGGCCTATCCGAAGCGAGCATCAAGCGCCTTTTCGCCAAGGAAGCCCTGACGTTGAAACGCCTCGAAGAAATCTGCGGTTGTCTCGATGTCGACTTGTTTGAAGTCACCAAGCTGGCGCGCAACCAATCCGCACAGGCGCAGGAGATGACGGTTGAACAGGAGGCCGCGCTGGCCGCCGACGCGCGGTTGCTCGGGGTCTTTTACCTGGTGCTGAACGATTGGCATTTGCCCGACATCCTCGATCGCTACGAGATCGAAAAGGCCGAAGTGATTTCATTGCTGGCCAAGCTCGATCACCTGGGGCTCATCATGCTGCTGCCGAACGATCGGGTCAGGTTATTGATACCGCGCACCATGCGCCTGCGAAACGATGGTCCGATCCGGCAAGTGCACGGCAATCGGGTCATCGGTGATTTTCTTGCCGGCGACTTCGTCGCCGAAGGCGGGATGTTCCGGCTGGAGATGCGCGAATTGTCCGTGCCGTCTTACGCGCTCATTCAGCGAAAACTCGAGCGTATTGGTCAGGAATTCAATGAACTGGCCGAACTGGACAGCTATCTGCCGTCGGATCAGCGCCGAACCATCGGAATGGCGGTTGGGACCAAGCCCTGGAAGATGTCACTGGTGACAGGCATTCGGCAGCGCGATGAGAAAGATGCGCCGCCTGTTGATCAAGCACGGAAGAAGCCCTGACCGCGCTTGTTGCGGAATCCGAACGTTTGGGTGGTGCGAATGGGCGGGTCGTCGCGCTGAAGTCGCCAGGACCGGAAACCGCAAAGAAAGAAATGATAACTCTTGCAGCCGCGCGGCGAATGCGCGAGCGGGTCAGTTCTTCTTCATGGAGTCGAAGAATTCCGCATTGTTTTTCGTCGCCTTGAGCTTGTCGACGAGAAATTCCGTGGCTTCGAGTTCGTCCATGCTGTACATCATCTTGCGCAGGACCCAGACCTTCTGCAACAGTTCCGGCTTGATCAGCAGTTCTTCCTTGCGGGTGCCCGAACGGTTGACATTGATCGCCGGATAAACGCGTTTCTCCGCCGCCCGACGGTCAAGATGCACTTCCATGTTGCCGGTGCCTTTGAATTCTTCGTAGATCACATCGTCCATTCGTGAACCGGTATCGATCAGCGCGGTGGCGATGATGGTCAGCGAGCCGCCTTCCTCGATATTGCGCGCGGCACCGAAGAATCGTTTCGGACGCTGCAGCGCATTGGCATCAACGCCACCCGTGAGTACCTTGCCCGACGCTGGAACCACGGTGTTGTAGGCACGTGCCAGACGGGTGATGGAGTCGAGCAGGATGACGACATCGCGCTTGTGTTCGACCAGGCGCTTGGCCTTTTCGATGACCATTTCGGCGACCTGCACGTGGCGGGTGGCGGGTTCATCAAAGGTGCTTGAGACCACTTCGCCCTTCACGGTGCGCTGCATCTCGGTCACCTCTTCCGGACGTTCGTCGATGAGCAGCACGATCAGCGTGACGTCGGGGTGATTGGAGGTGATGGCGTGGGCGATGTGCTGCAGCATCACGGTCTTGCCGGACTTCGGTGAGGCGACCAGCAGGCCACGCTGGCCTTTGCCGATCGGCGCGATGATGTCGATGACGCGGCCGGTGATGTTCTCGTCGGACTTGATATCGCGTTCCAGTGTGAAAGGCTTGTCCGGGAACAGCGGCGTCAGATTCTCAAACAGGATCTTGTTCTTGGAGGCTTCCGGCGGCTCGCCGTTGACCTTGTCCACCTTAACCAGGGCGAAGTATCGTTCGCCTTCTTTCGGTGTGCGGATCTCGCCTTCGATGGTGTCGCCGGTATGCAGGTTGAATCGCCGGATCTGCGAAGGACTCACATAGATGTCATCGGGACCGGCCAGGTAGGAAATGTCGGGTGAGCGCAGGAAACCAAAACCATCTTGCAGCACTTCCAGCGTACCGTCCCCGAATATAGCTTCGCCCTTCTTCGCCTGGTGCTTCAGGAGCGCGAAGATCAACTCCTGTTTTCGAAGTCGATTTGCGCCCTCGAGTTCGAGCTGGTTGGCCGTCTCGACGAGTTCCGAGACGTGTTTCAGTTTGAGTTCGGATAATTGCATTTGCTTTGCCGCTGAGAGGAAGGAATATTAAGGCGCGGGAAGAAAAAACCGCCAGGAAAATGTGCCTCTGCTGAATGGACTTCAGGCTTGTTCCCTGAAGACCGGGCGTCAACTCAAGTAGTTGGGATTCGCTGCAGAGGTGCTGCTGAAAAGGACATCCACGGATTTGAAATCGACGCAGACTTGACGGGAAGGATAGGGCGCCCGCCCGCCCTTGTCAATCGGATATTGAAGTTAATGGCGTCAGATATTGGCGTCGATAAACGCGGCCAACTGGGTCTTGGACAGCGCGCCGACCTTGGTGGCCTCGACTGTGCCGTTCTTGAACAGCATGAGGGTGGGAATGCCGCGAATGCCGTACTTGGGTGGGGTTTCCTGATTTTCGTCGATATTCAGTTTCGCCACTTTCAGCTTGCCGGAGTACTCTTTCGCGACATCGTCAAGTATGGGGGCGATCATCTTGCATGGACCACACCATTCGGCCCAGTAGTCCACCAGGACGGGGGTGGTGCTTTGCAGTACTTCAGTCTCGAAGGTGGCGTCTGATACATAAACAATGGCTTCGCTCACAGATATCCTCAATGGCTCGGAAAGTGTGTCGGATTATGCCACTGTTTCGCCTCAGGCGTGGCAATGGCGGATTACCGGAGGGAGTGCGCGGGTCTGTTAAAATTTGCGCTTGCCCCGTGGATATCCAAGGTTGGTCCATGACTTACGTAATCACCGAATCCTGCATTAAATGCAAATACACCGACTGCGTTGACGTCTGCCCCGTCGATTGCTTCCGGGAAGGTCCCAACATGCTCGTCATCGATCCGGACGAGTGCATCGACTGCACGTTGTGCGTTGCCGAATGCCCGGTCGAGGCGATTTTCGCGGAAGATGACGTGCCGGAAAAGCAGCGCCCCTTTATCAAGATCAATGCCGAATTGTCAAAGGCGTGGAAGCCGATCATCGAGCGCAAGGATGCGCCGCCGGATGCGGATGACTGGACCAAGGTGACGGAAAAGTTGCACCTCCTGGAAAAGTAAGCCCGGGCCGTGGCGACGGCAAAAGTATCGATGGCCGCATTGCATGCGGAAGTTGCCGTCGAGCGCGTAACACTGGTCACACCCAATCGCCGCCTTGCGGCCTACCACAAGGGTGAATTCGACCGCGCGCAACTGAATGCCGGCCTTGCCGCCTGGCCGTCACCGGATATCCTGCCGTTTACGGTGTTCGTTGAACGTAGCTGGCGTGGGTTGAACATGCTTGCGCCACCGGCCACACGGCAGGTGTTGCTCGATGCCGTGCAGAGCCTGTTGCTGTGGGAGCAGGTGGTCCGCAAATCGGCAACGACGCCGGTGATGAGCCTGATGAACGTCGCGCAGGCGGCGCGCCAGGCAGCTGCCGCCTGGACGCTGGCACGCGCCTGGCACCTGTTGCCGGCGATGCACAAGTTTCCCGTGCACGACGACGCCGCGATGTTTCTGGCATGGGTCCAGCGGTTTCAACAGTCGTGTCGCGAAAGACAGGCCATTGATGGTGCCGTGGTCGCGGACGCGCTCGCGGATATGCTGGCCGCGGGCGTCGAACAGGCGAATCTCCTGCCCGCGCGAATTCTGTGCGTCGGCTTCGATATTGTGACGCCGCAACAGCACCATTTATGGCGCGTGTTCAGCGAGATGGGAATCGAGGTCTGTAGCTGCGCGATTGAGCGCACCGATGCGCGGCCGACACCTGTCCGCCTGGCGTTTGCCACGGAAGCCGACGAACTGCGCGCGTGCGCGGCGTGGGCGCGCAGGCAGCTCGAGATCGATCCCCGCCCTCGCGTCGCCATTGTTGTGCCGGATTTGCCGGCCTGCCGCAATCGTATCGCCCGCGAACTCACCGACGCGCTGTCACCGGAGGCGCGTGCACAGGGTGGCGCTGGCGATGCCCAAGCGTCGCTGTTCAATCTTTCGGTCGGCCCGCCATTGGGAGACTATGCGTTGGTACGCGACGCGCTTGGTTTGCTGGCGTTCTCGCTATCCCGGGCGCTGCCGTTTCTTGAGGTCAGCGCCCTGCTGCGCTCGCCATTCATCGCCGCGGCAGAGCAGGAACAGGCGGCGCGCGCGACGCTCGATGCGCGATTGCGCGAGACGATGGCGCCCGAGGTCAATTTCGATGCCGTACGCAGAAGGCTCGCAAACGATGTCCGGCTTCAGCGCCATGCGGGCGCCTGCCGGCAATTGTGCGAGCGGCTCGACCGCGTGGCTGAGCTCGTTGCCGCCGGTGCAGATACGAGTGCGCGCGGCAATCGCGGCGCCTCCTCGCCGCATGCCTGGAGCAGGTATTTCGGATTGCTGCTGACAACATGGGGTTTCCCCGGTGAACGCTCGCTCGATTCCGTTGAATTTCAGGTGATGGCGAAATTTCGCGACGCGTTGGATGCGCTGGCCTCATTGGCGAGCGTACAACCGCGTATGCGCGTGGATGAGGCGGTGGTTCAGCTGCGACGCATCGTCGCGGATACGCCATTCCAGCCGGAAAGCGACAACCCGGGCGAAGCGCCGATCCAGGTACTGGGGATCCTGGAATCGGCCGGGCAATCGTTCGATGCGCTATGGGTCGCCGGGTTAGGCGCCGATTCCTGGCCACTGGCCGCGAGGCCCAACCCATTCATTCCCGCCGCCCTGCAGCGCAGTGCCGGGGTGCCGGAAGCGTCGGCGGCGGCGTCGCTCGAATTGGATCGGCGCATCACCTCGGGCTGGCTGACCAGTGCGGCGGAAGTGGTAGTGAGCCACCTCATCAGCGATGGGAATGAGGCGAACGAACGGGACTGCGGTGCAAGCGCCTTGATTGCGACTATACCGCTGGGCACGCCCGCGACATTGCTGCCGCAAGGTGTCCCCGTCGGCTATGCCGCAGCTTTGCAGGGGCTGCGCAGGGTTGAAGCGATTCCGGACATGCCGCTTGAGGCGTTGCCCGCGCCTACCGCCATCCGCGGTGGTGCAACCGTGATCCGTGACCAGGCCGCATGCCCGTTTCGCGCGTTTGCGCGGCATCGGCTCGCGGCCAGGCCGTTGGACGTGCCGCAGCCGGGAATGGACGCGGCCGAACGCGGCACGCTGTTGCATCGTGTGTTGTATCTGGTGTGGGAGAAATTGCTCGATCACGCGTCACTGAGCGCGCTGGACGCCGATCTTACGACAGGGATCGTGGCGGAGGCAGTGACGCGCGCGATTGTCGAGGCCCACGCTGCCGGTGTTGCCAGCCTCGCCGGCCGATTCGCGACTATCGAACACGCGCGCCTGGTCCGCGTGGTCAGTGAATGGCTGACATACGAGCGCAGTCGCACGCCGTTCGTTGTGGTTGAGCGCGAAGCGGTGCGCAAGGTGGAACTTGGTGGCCTCGCGATGGAGCTTCGATTGGACCGACTCGATCGCCTGGCAGATGGCACACACGTGCTGATCGACTACAAGACCGGCGTGGCCAAACTGGCGAGCTGGCTGGGGGCGCGTCCCGACGAGCCGCAATTGCCGCTGTACTATCGCACCGCCCGGGAGGAGATCTCAGCGCTTGCCTTTGCGCGCGTGAAGCTGGGCAAAACGCTCGGGTTTGAAGGCGTGTCGGTCGTTGAAGGATTGTTGCCTGACGTGTTGCCGATCGAGCAGGCGACGCAGCGACCGGCGCGGCGTTACGCGTCCTGGGACGTGCTGACCCAGGAGTGGGAGGCATCGCTCGCGGCGCTCGCGGCGGGATTCGCCGCGGGCGATGCATCCGTCGATCCAAAGCTTCAAGGGCAAACTTGCAAGCAATGCGATTTGCAGAGCATTTGCCGTGTCGCCGACGTGGCCGGCTATGGCCGGCTAGACACCGACGCGCCATCTGTTGAGAACAGAGATGAGTGATATCCATCAACGTGCCCGGGACCAAGACGTTCGCGACCGGGCGGTCGATATCGCGCGCTCCGCCATTGTCCGTGCCCCGGCAGGCTCGGGAAAGACGACGCTGCTGATCCAGCGCTATCTCGCTCTGCTGGCGCGGGTGGAAGAACCCGAGGAGGTCATCGCGATCACGTTCACCCGCAAGGCGGCGGCGGAAATGCGCGAGCGCGTGCTGGAGGCCTTCGCCGCTGCCGAAGATGAGGCCAGCGACCTGGACTCGGCGACGCGGCGGCTTGCCCGTACCGCGCTTGCCCGTGACCGGCAACGCGACTGGCAGCTCGCGGCCAATGCATCGCGGCTGCGCATCCAGACCATCGACTCGCTGAATGCGTCAATCACGCGGCAAATGCCGTTGGGCGCGCGATTCGGCGCCCAGCCGGACATCATTGACGATGCCACCGCACTGTACCGCGACGCGGCACGCGCGGTGCTGGGAGAAGTGAACGCCGACGGCCCGTTCGCGGCAGATGTCGCCGCGCTGCTTGCGCATCTGGACAACAATCTTCTGGTCGCTGAAGGCCTGCTCGCGGACATGTTGCGCGCGCGCGATCACTGGCTGCGCAATCTGCCGAGAATGAACATACGGGAAGCGCTGGAAGCGGCACTGGCACGGGTGCGCGCAAACACGATTGACGCGGCCGCCGGACACTTTCCGGCAGAACATAGGGAAGAAACACTAGCGCTGGCGCGGTTCGCAGACCAAAACAAGTCTGAGGGCCGCGCCAGTGCTGCAGTTTCGCCGATCGCCTCGGCAGCATGCTGGCCGGACTCGACCGAGGCGTCCTTGCCTTGCTGGCTGGACATCGCCGAGCTCCTGCTCACCCAGAAAGGGACCTGGCGCAAGCGCGGAGGCCTCAACAAAAACGTTGGTTTCCCGCAAGGCGAGAGCAGGGAGCAAAAGGCGCATTTCGCGGCCGCCAAGACGCGCATGGGCGATTTGCTCGAGCGTCTGGAGAACAGCGATCGCGGTGCGCGTCTCGCCCAGTTGCTCGACAAACTTCGCAGACTTCCCCCCGCCCGCTACACCGAGCAGCAGTGGGATGTTCTGGGTGCAATCGTGCGCTTGCTGCCGCGGGCGACTGCCATGCTGTGGACCGTCTTCAGCGCGCAAGGCCGGTGCGATTTTACCGAAATCGCGCTGGCGGCGACACGCGCGCTCGGAGCTGATGACGAGCCAACGGACCTGGCGCTGGCACTCGACTACCGCATCCAGCATCTGCTGGTGGACGAATTCCAGGATACCTCGGTCGCGCAGTTTGAGCTGCTGGGGATGCTCACTCGCGGCTGGAGTGAAGGAGATGGGCGGACGCTGTTCCTGGTCGGCGATCCGATGCAGTCCATTTATCGTTTCCGCAAGGCCGAGGTGGAACAGTTCCGACGGGCGACGGAAGACGGCATCGGCATCGTTGCATTAAACGAACTGCAATTGACGGTCAATTTCCGCTCGCGGCGCGGAGTGGTCGAGTGGGTGAATGAGACCTTTGCCGCGTTGATGCCCGGTGGGCACGACAACGCTTCGGGGCAGGTACCCTATGCCGCCAGCGTCGCGTTCAAACCCGCCGATGACTCGGGCCGGCCGGCAGTGACCTGGCATCCGCAACTGGTGAGAAGAAATGTTGTGGATGCCAATCAGGACGACGACGAGCCGGACAACGATGCGGATGAGGCCCGCGCGATTGTCGGGATTATCGTGGCGATGCGCCATGAGATGAAGGCCGCACGATTGCCGGGTGAAAGACCGGAAAGTATCGCGTTGCTGGTGCGCAATCGCACCCACCTCGCCGCCATCGTGCCCGCACTGAAGGCGGCGAACATTCCATTTCGCGCCGTCGACATCGACCCGTTGAAAGAACGTCCAGTGGTGCGGGACCTGCAGGCGCTGACGCGGGCATTGCTGCACCCGTCCGATCGCATCGCCTGGCTCGCGGTGCTGCGCGCGCCATGGTGCGGATTGACGTTGAACGACCTTGCCGTCCTTGTCGGCGGCGCGATGGCAGTTGATGGCACGCTGGCACCCGACACCCGCGGGCTGTGGGAAATCATCGGTGATGATTCGCGGCTGGCACTGATATCTGCCGACGGCCGGTTCAGGCTCGAACGCTTGCGGGCGGTGCTCGCACCGGCGCTTGCCGCGAGCCGCCGCCAGCCGCTGCGCGATCTGGTCGAAAGCGTCTGGTTGTCGCTGCACGGCCCGGCATGTCTGGCGAGCGCGGGCGATCTTGATGATGCCGCGCAACTGCTGGATTTGCTCGAAGCGGAAGCGCAGGCTCAGAGCGGGGGCAGCCACATCGGTGATCTCGACCCGCTCGATGCGCGGGTGGATACGCTATATGCAGGCAATCGCGTGCCCGATGATGGCGACCATGCCGCTGTGCAGATCATGACCATTCACAAAGCCAAAGGCTTGGAATTCGATGCTGTGATCCTGCCGGCGCTCCACCGCGTTCCGCGCCGCGACGAGAAGGGGCTGGTGGCGTGGGCCGAGTTGCCCATTCATGGCTCGGGCCGGCACGAGCTGGTGGTGGCGCCGATTCGTGAGACCGGTGCCGATGACGAAGGCGAAGATGAAGCCGAGAAGATCTACCAGTATGTTCGGCAGCACGAACTCGAGAAACAACGGCAAGAGGAGGTTCGCCTGCTGTACGTTGCCGCCACGCGAGCCAAGCGGCGCCTGCATCTGCTGGGTTGTGTGGCGGTGAAGTCCGACAAGGGTGGGGAGAAACTCACCGCGCCGCGGGCCGGCAGCCTGCTCGCCGCGTTGTGGCCGGCGGTGGAAGCCGTGTTTGACAATGCAATGTTGGCGCCGCGAAGGGAATTGACGCCATCAAGGCCAGGCCCCGTGAACTGCGATGCCGCCGCGCGCGCCATGAGGTTGGCGACCCCGCATAGCCTGCCGCGAATGCCGGCCGCCATTGCCCCGGGGTCAGGCCGTGCAAGCGCGAAGCAGGATTCACCCATCGATTTCGAATGGGCCGGAGAGACGGCCCGGCACATCGGCACGGTTGTGCATGCGTTTCTGCAGCGCATTGCCATCGACGGATTGGCAAACTGGAATGCCGGACGGGTCGCGCGGTCGCAGGGCGTCTTCGAGGTTGAGCTGCAGCAATTGGGCGTCGAGGCTGGTGAACTGCCGGGCGCGTCCCGTCGTGTCGGCGAGGCGCTAGCCAGGACCCTCGATGATTCACGCGGCCGCTGGGTACTGGATGCGCAACGGCTGGCGAAGTCCGAATGGCGGATCAGCGGCACAAGGGATCGAGAGATCGTCAATGTGGCCATCGACCGCAGTTTTATCGACGCGGAGGGCATACGCTGGATCATCGACTTCAAGACCGGTGGGCATGAAGGCGGCGATGTGGCGGCCTTCATGGACAACGAACAGAAGCGCTACCGCGCGCAACTTGAGACTTACGCCGCCCTGGTCGATGCGCTAAGCACCGGAACGCCGCGGCCATCAATCAAACTGGGCTTGTATTTTCCGCTCTTGGCGGGTTGGCGCGAATGGGATTGGCGGAGCGGATAAGGCATCAATTGTCGGCCGATGTATTCGCCGGACCGGTCGCACCAACATTGCACGCAGTATTCACTTCGGCACGCCCAGGGCACAGGCATGGTGCGAATGCGTGGCGCGCCATCTCGCCATCGTACAGCGGGGACAACCATCGCATCGACGAATCGAGTCTGGCATGGCCGATGCTTACAGCCATTCGTCTATCGTCGATGTGGATTCGCTCATGTCAGCTGTCATCCAGGTCATCAAGGATCTCTGCTCACCGCAATTTCCGGACGCAGGGGGAAAAGCGGCGGCGCCTGCCATTGAGCCGCTCACCATGCGCGCGGCGTTTGCGACAGTACTGGATGGCGGGGCATCCGATCTGGAGATCGGCGCATTGATGACCGCCTCGGCACTGCTGGAAGCGCATCGCGCCGCGGACGGTTTCACCGGGATCGTCCTCGGCCTGAGTGATGCGATTCGCGATCGAATGACGCCATTGTGTGTGGACAGCGGATCTGCCCAGGTTGTGGTGCTGCCAAACTATGGTGAGGAAAGTGCATTTCCCGCCATGCCGCTATTGGCACTCTTGCTGCGGCGCATGGGGGTTCGCGTGTTGGTGCATGGCGCGGTCGAAACGCAAGGCGGACTGCACAACTGCTGTGTGTTTCGCGAGTTCGGCGTACTCCCCGCGGCCACGCGCGGCCAGGCAGCGCGGCAGATTGCCGAAACCGGCCTGGCTCTGCTGCCGGTGACACTGTTTTCGCCGGGCCTCGCCGCCATGTTGTCATTGCGCAACCGGCTTGGTGTCCGCACGCCGGCACATTCGCTGGCAAACATGCTGATGCCGGTTGCCGATACGTCAACCCGGTCATTGCATGTCTTGCACATGGCTTCCTGGCTAAGACCAAGTCTCGCCGACGAAAGTGTCGTGCTGGAGGCACCCGCGCTGATTGTGTCAGCAACGGAATCCGCGGCTGAAGGTATTCTTGGTCAGCCATGGATCGCATTTCGCGATGGTGAAGTCGGCGCTGCCTGGCAATCATTGTTCGATCGCGACAGTAATCCCACCCCGCCGGAATTCGCCGGGCGGACACCCACCGGACCGGCGCTGGAGGCGTGTGATCCACGCGCCTGGGCCGCGTGGACGCACCAGCGACTCGCCGCCAAAGCGGCCCTGCCGTCACACGTTGCCAACCTGCTCGCATGCTGTCTCTATGGCTGCGGGTATGCAAGCGACATCAATCAGGCAAAGGCCATTGTGGCGATCGAACCGGGTAGCCTGGTCGCCGCCTGATGCACGTTTCAATTGGGCTTGGGCGCCCTGCCAAGACCGGAGATGGAATCGCCCACCTTGACTTTGTGGCGAGTGAACCACCCACTGTTCATCTCCAGCGCATATCTCGCCGGTCCCGCCGCCTGGTGGCTGATTTCGGTAAACGGCTGCATTTCATGAATGCTGACGATCTTGCCGGTTTGATCCATGAAGGCGACCGCGAGGGGCAATGGGGTGTTGCGCATCCACATGGCATGGTAGGCGATGTCGGGAAAGACAAATAGCATGCCGGTGTTGCCAGGCAGTTTTTCGCGATGCATCAATCCCTTCTGCCGCGTTTCGTCGGTTGCGGCGACTTCCGCATAAATTGTCTGGCCGCCCGCCTTCAGAGTGATGGCGGGCAGCATTGCAACGGGTTCCTTCGACCAGACCGGTGTAACGCCGGTGAGAATTAGTGAAAACAGGACGAACGCGAAAGTGACGAGGCGATTTGACATGGATGGAAGTTGATCTGGGCGGGTGACGCGGTTGCGGTGTGCGGTCGTTGCGGCAGGCTAGCGCTTTCCGGTACTGCCGAAGCCGCCCGCGCCACGCGCAGATGTCGCGAAATCCGCGACGACATTGAACTTGACCTGCAGTACCGGGACCACTATGAGCTGTGCAATCCGCTCAAGTGGCTGGATAGTGAACTCGGCCTGGCTGCGATTCCACAGGGAAACAAAGATTTGTCCCTGGTAATCGGAGTCGATCAGCCCAACCAGATTGCCGAGAACAATGCCGTGCTTGTGGCCTAACCCGGATCGAGGCAAAACCATTGCCGCGTAGGAAGGATTGGCGAGATGAATGGCGATTCCCGAAGGTACCAGCGTGGAATCGCCGGGCTTGAGGACGATGGCCACCTCGATGCACGCGCGCAGATCCAGGCCGGCGGAGCCGGGCGTGGCATATTGCGGGAGTTGATCCAGTAGTCGGCTATCGAGTACGCGAATATCGAGCTTATGCATTTTTTGTGGATTTCCGTACCGGCTGCTTGGCCAGTCGGACACTTTTTGAAAATAACTTTGCCGCATGGTTCACGATGATTCTCGCAACTGCGTCCTTGGAATCGCGCGGCACGAGATGATCACCATCGCCATCCAGAATGGTTACTTCATTTGAATCCGCGCCAATTGCCGATGTGGCGAGATTTGCGACGATCATGGGAATTTTCTTCTTTTCTCGCTTTTTACGCGCATATTCGACGACGTTTTCGCTTTCTGCCGCAAAGCCCACACAGAACGGCGGGTTGGCTTGCGCGGCAACCCAGGCAAGAATATCAACAGTGGGTACCAATTCGATCGATATCGGCCCCGACGTCTTTTTTATCTTTTGAGAACTCGACCTTACGGGGGCATAGTCGGCAACTGCGGCGACAGAGAAAAATAGATCAACGTCGCTTAATTCATGCTTTACAGCATTCAACATCTGCGAAGCGCTTTCAACTCTAATCAGTTTCAACTTGTCGGGAGGTGCAATGGCGGCCGGGCCACTGATCAGCACGACCTCGGCACCCAGATCCGCCAGCGCGCGCGCAATGGCGTACCCCATCTTTCCTGAACTGCGGTTAGTAATTCCTCGCACGGGATCAATAGATTCAAATGTCGGACCGGCAGTAACCAATGCGCGCCGGGACGAAAGCAGTTTCGGCGCAAAGAACGCGATCGTCTCGCGCGCCAGCTGGTCTACCTCCAGCATTCGCCCCATCCCTGTTTCACCGCATGCTTGTTCACCGCTTTCAGGGCCAAGAATCCTGACTCCGTCAGTGCGCAACTGCGAGATGTTCCGCTGGGTTGCGGCGTTTTCCCACATCTCGCGGTTCATCGCGGGAGCCACCAGCAACGCACATGTCGGCTGACGAGCGAGGCAAAGCGTTGAAAGCAGGTCATTGGCAAGTCCGTTGGCGAGCTTTGCCAGAAAATCGGCGCTCGCCGGTGCGATCAAGATGGCGTCCGCGTCGCGGGAAAGTTCGATGTGCGCCATATTATTGGCCACGCGGGAATCCCATGCGTCGACAAAAACCATGTTGCCAGACAGCGCCTGAAGAGTGACGGGCGTGATGAATCGGGTACCTGCCTCGGTCATTACGACCTGGACATTCATACCGGTTTTCTTCAACAGTCGGGTGAGCTCAGCCGACTTGTAGGCAGCGATACCACCGGTAATTCCCAGCAAGACCTTCTTTGCTTTCTCATCAGGCATCTCAGAATTTTACACAGGATTGTTTGCACATATGGCAATTACCGAATGGCCCGTCGACGAACGCCCGCGAGAACGATTGATAAAGCAGGGGGCGGCAGCATTGTCTGATGCCGAGTTGTTGGCGATCTTTCTGCGGGTAGGCGTCAAGGGCAAGAGCGCCGTTGACCTTGGACGCGATCTGGTCGAGCACTTTGGATCGCTCGCCGCGCTGTTTTCCGCGAGTGAAGCCAGTCTTTCCGCCATCAAGGGCATGGGTGTTGCAAAGTACGTGCAATTGCAGGCGGTTCTGGAAATGTCACGCCGTGCGCTGGATGAAAAGATGAAGCAGTCGGACGCGCTGAACTCGCCGCAGGCCGTGCGGGACTATTTGCGGTTGACGCTGGCGCGGCTGCCGCACGAAGTATTCGTGTCGGTTTTCCTGACCGCGCAAAATCGGGTTATTGCCGTGGAAGAATTGTTTCGCGGAACGTTGACCCAGACCAGTGTATATCCTCGCGAAATCGTTAAGCGAGCGCTTGCACACAATGCGGCGGCAGTGATCCTGGCGCATAATCACCCGTCCGGTGAAGCCAGTCCCAGCGCGGCAGACAGGTCGTTGACAAAGGCGCTTGCCGACGCGCTGTCCCTGATCGACGTCCGCGTGCTGGATCATTTCATCGTCGCGCCGGGGGCGTCCCTGTCGTTTGCGGAGCAAGGCATTCTGATGTGAAATGCGTCCTTTTTGAAGGAAACAGTTGCGCCAAGTACTTGGTTTTGTATATAATTTTGGGCTGGCCGCCAATAAGGCACTTTTGACTGCCAGCAATCAACAACTAATGGAACCGGTATTTTCGGTCCGCTGTTCAATCGTTCAATGAGGTGTTCTATGGCACGCGTTTGCCAAGTAACGGGGAAAGCCCCTATGGTGGGCAACAATGTTTCCCACGCGAATAACAAGACCAAGCGTCGTTTTCTGCCAAATCTGCAGTACCGCCGCTTTTGGGTCGAATCTGAAAACCGTTGGGTGCGGCTGCGCCTGACCAACGCCGGTCTCCGTACCATCGACAAGAACGGCATTGACGCCGTCCTCGCCGATCTGCGAGCCAGCGGCATCACTATCTAAGGGGCGAATCATGAGAGAGAAAATCAAACTCGAATCGACCGCCGGTACCGGTCATTTCTATACGACCACCAAGAACAAGAAAACGATGCCTGAAAAAATGGAGATCATGAAGTTTGATCCCAAGGCGCGCAAGCATGTGGCGTACAAGGAAACAAAACTGAAATAGGTCGGGCGCCGCATTTCCGGAAGAGAAGAACCCAGCTTCGGCTGGGTTTTTTTCGCGCTGATTGCAGGTTGTCCGTGCGGCCTTCGATTCAGGATCCCGGCTCGCCGAAGTCCGAATCGGCGCGACTCGCCAAACGAAAAAAATCCCGGCCGAGGCCGGGATTTTTGCAATTCGTTCGATCAGGCGTAACTTCTAAGCAGTCTTGAGAATTGCTGTAACTGCTGGATACCGGTTGCCTCGGCACGCTTGCACCAGTCTTCGAGTCTCAACACCAGTTCTTCCTTGGAGAGCGTGGAGCGCTCCCAGAGCTTGGCGAGATCCTGGCGGAAAGTGTAGATGGTATCGAGCTTGTTGCTGTACTTCAGCGTCTCCTGAAGCGTGGCCCGATTTTCCGCGCTTAGTTGGCCAGCGTCGCTGCGCAGCCAGTGCCGGAAGTTGCGAACAGCCTTGCCTTCGCGCATCGAGGCAAGCGGCGTACGGCCATTCTCGCGAAGTTTTGAAATCTCCTCCTTGCAGGTGGATTTCAGCGTCTTTGCGTATCGCGTAACAATTTCGTACCGGTGAGCGATGACCGCCTGCAGCGTTTCGCCGTCGCAAACCATCTTGTTCATGTTGAATCGTGGTCGTGGGGCAACTTTTTTCACGGTGGCCATGCCGAGGAATTTCAGGATATTGATATAAAGCCAGCCGATATCGAACTCGTACCAGCGCATGGAGAATCGCGCCGACGTAGGAAATGCGTGGTGATTGTTATGCAGCTCTTCGCCGCCAATCCAGAAGGCGATCGGCGTGATATTGGTCGACGTGTCATTCACCGCGTAATGGCGATAACCCCAATAGTGACCGATGCCATTAATCACGCCCGCGGCATGAAACGGGATCCATGCCATTTGCACGGCCCAGATGGTTGCGCCAAGCGGACCAAACAGCGCGAGATCGATGACCAGCATCAGGCCGACACCCTGCCAGCTGTATTTACTGTAGACATTGCGCTCCATCCAGTCATCGGGTGTGCCGTGACCGTACTTTTCCATGGTTTCCGGTTTGCGGGACTCAATGCGGTACAGTTCGGCGCCCTGTGTCAGCACCTTCTTGATGCCATAGACCATTGGACTATGGGGATCTTCTTCCGTTTCGCATTTCGCGTGGTGCTTGCGATGAATCGATACCCATTCCTTGGTCACCTGGCCGGTCGCCAGCCAAAGCCAGAATCGGAAAAAATGGCTGGGAATTGCGTGCAAATCCAGACCGCGATGAGCTTGTGCACGATGCAGAAAGATGGTCACCGACGCGATGGTGACATGCGTCAATGCCAGTGCGACGACAATGTATCCCCACCAGGGAAGGTCGATCAGACCGGTGGCGAAAAACTCAGGAATATTCACTTATGAGCGCTCCAAACGAAAATCAATATTCTTGTTAGACGGGCATTTTACGACGAATCCCCAAATGTTGCGGTCGATATGCGCAAACGAATGATTTCAAATGAAATTATCGAAGCTCCGCGGGAGCGCTGGCAGGCGCTTCGACCATGCGAACATCCCGCCGGGGATAGGGAATGTCGACGCCATGCCGGCGAAACGACTGGCATGTTTCAAGCAGGATGCCGGAACGCAGCGACGCCTGGCCCTGTTCCGCATCCCGTATCCAGGTAACTAGCTCCAGTTCAATGCCGCTGTCTCCGAGGTTCTTGATCCATACCGCCGGTTCGGGTTCGGCGAGGACGCGAGTTTGAGACTTGCCGGCGGACAAGAACAACGCCATCGCCTGTTCAACATCACTTTCGTATGCCACGGTCACCGAGGTCTTTACTGCCGTCTTGGGATCCGAATACGAATGATTGAGGACCGTGTTGGAAATGATGCTGTCATTGGGAATAATGGCCTCGGTGCCGTCAAGGCCGCGCAGCACTGTGTAACGGGCCTTGATATCGGCAACGACACCCTGGCGTTCGCCGATAGTGACGAGGTCACCGGGGCGAATGGAGCGGTCGAGCAGTATGACAAAACCGCTGACATAGTTACTGGCGATCTTTTGCAGTCCAAGGCCTATTCCCACGCCAAGGGCGCCTCCAAATACCGACAGTACCGTGATATCGATGCCCATCAGCGGCAGGGCAATCAGGATGGCCAGTACCACTGACAGCGCGCGAACCAGTTTTCCTGAGAAGACGCGCATGCTCATATCGATTGACGCTGCAGACATCAGGCGTTTTTCGATAATGCGGGAAATTGCCAATGCCACGATTACAGTGAACACCGACCAGAAGACAGCGTGCAAAATCAGCAGCAGGGTAATCTTCTGCTTGCCGACCGCGAAGCTGATATCGTCGAGCGCACCATTAATTTCTGGCAGGATGCCGGTGAGATACAGCGCGACGATCACCCATACGCCGTAGACGATGATTCGCTCCGACGCCTTCAGCAGCGGGCTGGGTGGAATGACATGGCGAAGAAGGTAGACGGCCAGACGAATGATGACAAAAGAGGCAATCAGTGGAATCGCCAGCCTGAGCAGCGGCACCGGCTGCCACTTCGACATCGCAAATGTGCCTACCCAAACGAATACCAGCGCGAACACGGGCAGCAGGAGACGCTGCACACTGCCCGCGCCGATTTTCAGCGCACCGGGTTCAAGGTCCGAAGGCAACCTGGACCGAACCAGGCGCGAGATCGCCCAGCTTGCCAGGAATCCCGCCGCGATAACCCCCAGCTGCCACCAGGCACGACCAGCGTTGAATTGCTGGACGAGGGCGTCGAAATCAGCTGCGAGGTTTTGCATGGCCTATTTGCGGCGCTCCATCACGGCCGCAAAGAAACCATCGGTACCGTGCTGTTGCGGCGACAACCGGAAGTGGTCGCCCATGTCTTTGATGGGTATCTTGAGCCGGGCGATGATCGCGGATGCGGGAAGCAGCTTGAAATCGGCGTGGGATGCGAGGAACTCGGTGACGATCTGTTCGTTTTCCTCCGGCAAGAAGCTGCAGGTCGCATAGAGCAGACGGCCGCCCGGTTTTGTCAGCCTCGAGGCGGACTTGAGGATGGCGGCCTGTTTGACATTCAGTTCTTTCAGGCCCTGCTCGGTCTGACGCCATTTCAGATCCGGATTGCGACGCAGGGTACCCAATCCGGTACACGGCGCATCCACCAGCACACGATCGATCTTTCCCGCCAGCCGCTTAATGCGCGCATCGTTCTCCGAGTCAATTTTCTGCGGCGTGATGTTGGAGAGACCGGACCGTTTTAGTCGGGGTCCCAGATTGGTAAGGCGTTTCTCGGAAACGTCAAAGGCGTAGACGCGGCCGGTCGAGGCCATCGCGGCGCCAAGCAACAGCGTCTTTCCACCCGCCCCGGCGCAAAAATCCACGACCATCTCGCTGCGTTTGGCCTCCATCAGCAACCCGAGCAACTGGCTACCCTCGTCTTGCACCTCGACAAAACCTTCGATGAACGCCGCGTGCTGGGCGAGCGAAATCTTGTTCTCGAGACGAATGCCGATCGGGGAAAAGGGCGTTGCCGCACAGGCGATGCCGCCTTTCCGCAGCTGCGCCATGACCGCGTCGCGCTTGCCCTTGACGGTGTTGACCCGCAGGTCCAATGGTGCGGGATTCATCATGCTTCGGCCAAGGGCGATGATCTCCTTGTCGCTCATGAATACCTTTAAGTGCGCAATCACCCAGTCTGGTAACTCTGCCGCAATCCCCAGCGGCGGATTGGCCGCGGGGTGCGATTTCGCCTCGCCCAACCAGGTGCTCTCGCTCTTTTTCAGAACTGTCATCAGTTCGCGGGCGCTGATTCCCTGAAAGCGCGTCAACGCCAGCAATGCCATCTTGCGCGGTACGCCATCGGTGGCAATACTCTCGATGGCGCGTCGATGGCGCAGCACGGCATAGACAGTCTCGGCTATCAAGGCGCGGTCGGGCGGCCCCAGCTTGGCATGTTCGCGAAAAAACCGTTTCAGTTGCACGTCAGCCGGTGAGGTAAGCGGCAATACAACGGTGAGTGCTTCAACGAGGGTATTGAATTGGGCAGGAGTGAATGACATGCAGGAAGGGCCAGAAAGACCGGACAGGACGCGAAATTGCGTCCCAAGGGCGAATTATGGCGTAGTCCGGATGCTTGTCGCAATTAATTCAACCGGGAAGCGCCCGGCGTAAAACCTGATCCTGACGGGCAGATAGTGGTTGTCCGGCGTCAGCCACACCTCGTAGGTATCTTCCGGTTCCACTGCCTCGCTGCGCAGATGCATCGCCTGAAGGGTGCCTGACCGGATTTCGATTGTTTCCATTCCGACCTGCCGGAAGCGATGGCGATAGACTTTTCGCGCATTGGTTACCAGGACTTCGAGCCGGTCATCGGGACCCTGCAACTTGGGGGCATCAAAGGCCAATTGGAACAGGAAACTTTGCATGTCCTGAATCAGCGGTGGCAGCGGCAAAAGCCTTGCGTCGCCAGCACGAGTCAATTTCAGTTCACCAGACTTGTGCAGGAAATCGGCGGTGTCCAGTGCGCCTTCGCCGCGCTGGATCTGAAACGAAATTGGCTGGAGTCCGGCTGGCGTGACGAGACCCCGGCTGACCTGGTGAAGGACGCCAACAAAATTGCCGATAATGAACCCGGTGGCCTGCATGCTGCTGTCAATCTCGAACCGGTCTCCGTCACGCGCCCAGGCATAGTACGCCACACCGTCCGAAATGCTGGAGGTCATCTTGTATGCAATGGCAATGCGCGCCGGCAGTTGTACCGGCACCTCCACAGGCTGGATTTCGGTGTCAATCGGCGTCGAGGGAGGAATGGCAGAGGTGGTCACCGGATTCACGGGCGCACTTGCGTACCCTGGCTCAGCGAAGGACGGCTGGATGTCGGTTCCGGCGGGAGCGGCCGTCGCGTTCCCATCGCCAGGCCGGGGTGCGGGTTCGATGGCGATGCTGCCCTCGGGGGCCACAAAATGTGCCTCGGGAACAGCCACCGGCCGGGTTCTGACGGGCGGGGGACGGGTGGTGCGCGAAGTACGGCTTGAGGAGGGCTTCTGAACTGGAACTACGACAGATGGCAGGTCGCTCTTCGGCAATAGTACCGCCTCAAATTTCGCGGCGGCCGGCGCCTTCCAGGCTTTGATGAAATAGGGCGTCGATAGCCAAACGAACAAATGCAGCGCCAGTGACAGCACAAAGGCGAGAAACAACGCCCGCCGGTGGCGCAAGAAAGACCATGCCGTGTTTGACGGCGGCAAGTTCGCGATCCGCGCGCTGAAAAGCATGGCCAGAGATGTCAACTACTATTTTATTTGCAGATCAACCAGCGTCTGCTCCAGCGACAGCCCGCGCGAGTCTTCAAATATCATTCGCACCGGCAGGAATTGCCGGTCCTTTGCTAGCCAAAGCTGCGCTTGCGGGCGGCCTTTTTCGGCGACCCGCGCGTAGTGAAGTGTTGGATAGCTGGTGTCACCGACCTGTATGACGGGTTCTCCCTGTTTACGGTAGTGATACTGTTCCGCCTCTTTGCCCTGGCTCATCCAGAATGTCACCTCCGGCGCATGCGTGGTCACGAATGCAAACTGGTACAGCGCAGAGAGCCGATCCATTGTGCCGGCCGGCAAATGGAACGTTTCAGTCTTGTTGTGATGATTCGAGATGATTTTGCTCCTGCTTTGATCAAAATCGGCCGATACGTTTTTGGTCGGGTCGTTGCGGCGCTTTAGCTCATAGCGGAACGGTTCTAACCCATTCGGTCCCACTTTGCCTTCCGAGCTCAATGTCACCTGGTCATCCAGGAACCATTTCAGTGCGCCCGCCGTGTGCGTCTCGGACACAATCTTGTAAGTGTCGCCGTCGCGGCTAAGTCTTTCCTCCACGGTCCCGATAAGGATGCCGCTTTTGTGAATCTTGTAATGGGCAAGGATTTGTGTCGGTCCGGCTTGAAGCGACTGGCAATGCGCATGGCCCGCGAAAATAGCGCAGGTCGCGAAGAGCAAAACATTCAATCGGCTAATGATTTGGCCGTGCATTCACGTCATTCAGAGGGAGAACATAAGTTGGGCGTCGATACCTGACTGGAAACGCGAAGCCCCTTTACCTGGACGACACCTTCGGCGACAAATTCCAGCCGGTCTTCGGCAAGCCACCTGATCGCCATGGGATAAATGCGGTGTTCCTGTTCAAGGACCCGGGCCGCCAGTGACGCTTCGGAATCGCCGTTCAGTACCGGCACGGCAGCCTGGACGATGATGGGTCCATGATCAAGTTGTCCTGTGACGAAATGAACTGTTGCACCGTGCAATTTGGCGCCCGCGGCGATGGCCTGACGATGGGTGTGCAATCCTGGAAACGCCGGCAACAGCGACGGGTGTATGTTGATGATGCGCCTGCGATAACGAGCAACAAATGCATCCGTCAAGACGCGCATGAAGCCAGCCAGCAAAATGCAGTCAGGCGCGTATCGATCGATGGTGTCGGCAAGCCGCTCGTCGAACGCTTCGCGCGTGGAAAATGATTTGTGATCGACGATCGATGTCTGGATTCCATGCGCAGCGGCATACTGCAGTCCTTTTGCATCGGGCCGATTGGCAATTACCGCGCGTACTTCGATTGGCAGATTGGCCTTGACTATGGCCTCCATATTGCTGCCACGGCCAGAAATAAGAATGACGACTGATTTCATGGACTCTCAATATGCAAATGCCGGGCGCAATGTCCAGTACTGGCGCGGCTCGCAGGGCGAAATGGCGCCAGAAGCCGCGCCGATGCTGGAGTTCGTTGAATTTATCGATTCACAATTGCCTGTTTCGCGCCAGGCCGCCGGGGCTGGATGACGCCGATCGTGAATACGGTCTCGCCGGCGCCCTGCAAGAAGCGTTTTACCATCGCGGCCTGCGCGGCCGCCACAATCACAACCATGCCTATTCCGCAGTTGAATGTGCGCGCCATTTCGTCTTCGTCGATCCGGCCGTGTTGCTGCAACCATGCGAATACCGCTGGCGCGTCCCATGAATTGCGATCGAGTACCGCCATCACATCATTGGGCAACACCCGCGGAATGTTCTCGGTCAGACCGCCCCCCGTGATATGCGCCATGCCCTTCACGACCTTCGGATGCGCCGCCAGGAGCGCCAGCAGCGGTTTTACGTAGATGCGCGTCGGCGCCAGCAGATCAAGCGCCAACGTCCGGTTTTGCGCGGCATGCAAATCCACTCCCGACCGCTCAATGACTTTGCGGATCAGCGAATAGCCGTTTGAGTGCGCGCCGCTCGATTGAAGACCCAGTACCACGTCACCCTTGCAAATTGACTTGCCGGTGATAACGTCATCCTTCTCTATCAGTCCGACGGCAAAACCGGCCAGATCATATTCGCCCTCGGGATACATGGACGGCATTTCAGCGGTTTCGCCGCCGATTAGCGCACACCCCGCCAGTTCACAGCCGTAGGCAATGCCTTTGACCACGTCGGTCGCAATATCGACATCGAGCTTGCCGCAGGCAAAGTAATCGAGAAAGAAAACCGGCTCCGCACCTTGCACCAGGATATCGTTGACGCTCATGGCGACAAGATCCTGGCCAACGGTATCGTGTTTGTTGAGGTGAAAAGCCACCTTAAGCTTGGTGCCGACGCCATCGGTGCCCGAAACCATCACCGGATTCTTGAACTTCTTGGACACCTCCACCATGGCACCAAAGCCGCCAATGCCGCCGAGCACCTCGGGCCTCATGGTGCGCTTGGCAAATGGCTTGATGTTTTCGACCAACTGGTCACCCGCGTCGATATCGACGCCGGCATCCTTATAGGTCAATGGCGAAAGCGTGTTTTTCATGACGGGAGGTTGGGTGCGTAGTGGTCGCCGGGCAAGGAGCGCTGGCGGGAATTGAGTTAGGATTGGCGCTTGCCGATCCCTGAATCAGCATAATTTTACTGGAAATGCCTCTGACATGCCCCGCAGATCCCCGCGCGTTACTTTTCATTCCCATGCAAGTGCTGATGAAGACGCCGTTCCTGCATTTCTTCGCCGGTTGCGCGCCCGCGGCCGGCCGGCAACACTGGCGCCGCCGTCATGGTTGAACTGGAACATGGCGACGATGTTGCTCGCGCTGCTCGGGTTTTCGATGCTGCTGTGGTTGCTATCACCGATCCTGGCGCCGTTTCTCGCCGCGGCAATCCTCGCCTATATCTTCGATCCGCTGGTCAGCAGACTGGAGAAACTGGGCCTGTCGCGAATGGTGGGCACCGCCATTGCCGTGTTGGTACTGCTGCTGGCGGTGCTGCTTTTGCTCCTAATCGTGCTGCCGCTGTTCTACAAGGAAGTTGCACAGTTGGTCGAGCTGATTCCCGGTTTTGTGGAACAACTGAAGACGCGCACAGTTCCGTGGCTGAACGAAAAATTCGACATTGCAATCAATCTCGATCCGGGTACGTTGAAACAGTTCCTGGCTGACAATCTGTCGGACACATCCGGAATTGCCAGGAAACTGTTCTCGTCGGTCAGTGTTGGCGGGCTGGCCGTGGCAGGTTTCTTGATCAACCTGTTGCTCATTCCGGTCGTGCTGTTTTATGTATTGCGTGACTGGCGCGTCATATTGGGTCACATCGATAAACTGATCCCGCGACATGTCCATTCGACGGTAACAATCGTCGCCAAGGAAATTGATGCGGTACTTGCCGAGTTCCTGCGCGGTCAAGTGAGTGTGATGCTCATCATGGCGGCGTTCTACGTGACCGGCCTGTGGCTCGTCGGGCTCAATTTCGCGCTTCCGGTCGGTCTTATTACCGGCCTGCTGGTATTTGTTCCCTATCTGGGCAGTGGGGCAGGGCTCGTACTCGGCACCGTGGCAGCGGTCATGCAATTTCCGTCAGATTTTAACGGCGTCGCACTGGTCTGGTTGGTCTTCGGTGCCGGCCAGCTGATTGAGGGATTCCTGGTCACGCCGTGGCTGGTAGGTGACCGCATAGGGTTGCATCCCGTCGCCGTCATATTTGCGCTGTTGGCGTTTGGGCAGGTATTCGGATTCTTTGGTTTGTTGCTGGCGTTGCCCGCGAGCGCCGCGATCCTTGTCGGACTGCGGCACGTCAATGCGCGTTATCAGGCGAGTGCCCTGTACTCGGAATAGCGGCGCGCATGGCACTAGAAGTTGCCGCCTTTGAGAAGTTTGATCGCCTCCTCGGTGCTGCGGCGCATGCGATTGAACGCAATGCCGAGCACGCCGATTTCGTCCCGGGTTTTGGGGGCAAACTCCGGAATTGAAAAATTGCCGATCGAAACGGCGTCGGCTTGGCGCGCCATTTCCGCCACAGGACGAACGATCATGCGATCCAGCATCAAGTTGAGCACGACGAACACGGCGAGAAATACCGCGCCAATGGAACTCATCAGGGTGGTGAGCGCGATATGCGCCGTGGCGAGCACTGGTGCCAGGTCGACATTGGCCAGCCGAATCTTCAGGTTGCCGGCATCGCCCGCGCGGATGGTGCGCGCGACCGCCAGCCGCCGGTCGCCGGTCGTGGTGGTAATGATCTCCGACATTTGGCCTGCCTTCGTGGCCTTCATTTTTTGCGCAACCTGAGCCTCGATGCCGCTCAGATTCTCGGTCGCGAGGAACTCGCGTACTTTCATGTCCACCAATCGCGAGCCAATCCCGGACGCGATTCGGGGATCGAGATTCGCGAAGCCGGCCGCATCCAGTACCACCTGCGCCGCTCGCTGCGCATCATCAATGGCCTGGTTTTCAAGATAACGCAGCGCAACCACGCCAATGGTCGCGAAGCCGGCCACGAACACGACCAGCAGAATCAGATTGAACTTGAGCCGCAGCCCCATGGCGAATACCCCGTATGTTTGCCCGGCAAGGGCCTGTCAGTAATCAACAGCATGCTGCGTCCTAGCGTGCCGCCACGCCACCGCTACTGCCGCGAATGTGGGTGAAAAATGAATCCCGCTCCTCCGGCGTCCGAAGGTGGCCGGCCAATCGCTCGAAAAAATCCCTGGAATTCTCCGCGGCGTTGGCGTAGCGCGTAACCAGCACGCTGGCCAGTGGACCGATGATTGGTGCAAGAGCCGCCTCCCCGCGCTGCATAAGTTCCGCGGTGATTGGTGTGGCGGGACGCCCCCCCGTGGTCTGGTGACCGCTCGCGATTACGGCGGTTTTGGCAACGGCAGGCGCAGGCGGGCGAAACGTGCTGAGTATCCGCTTTGCGTTCTTCAGGAACAGTTCGCGCTTCGACTGGTCTTCGATATGCTGGGCAACCAGCTGAATCGCCTCGTTGGAATCATGCGTGGCCCTGCTGGCTCGTTTGACGGTGGTAATCGAGTACGGGCCAAGGTACGGCAACAATGCGCGAGTCAACTCCGCCAGAATGGCGGGGTCAATCTCTTCTGCAGGCGGCAGGCCCGCCTCATCGCCGGAATCGCTTTTGATCATAATTGACTGTCTGTGCCGCTGTTATTTTTTCAACTCGAATGACCGCATCAACGTCGCTGCCAAGGCTGAATGTCTGGCACGAGTGTACCCCATCTCCTGCGCGGTCAAGCTATGAGGGAAGTCACATCGCGCGCAAGACTCACTGTTAAATCTTGTCAACGTCAATGCGCCTGTTCATCACGCGGGACCGATGCCGGAATTGTGACCAGGCATGTTTCTCAACGATACATTGGCGAGTTCCATCCCCTTTGCGAAATCCAGCATGCGCTGGATTGACCGTCTGGCGCGACCGGCGATGCCGGCGTCCACCGTAACTTCATTCGTGCTGACCTCGAGCGCATGCGCAAGGTTGGCGAGTCCGTTCATGGCCATCCATGGACAGTGCGCGCAACTTTTGCAGGTTGCAGAGTTGCCGGCGGTCGGGGCCTCGATCAGGACTTTGCCTGGCGCTGCCGCCTGCATCTTGTGGAAGATGCCTTTGTCCGTGGCAACGATGAATTCCGGTGCGTCGATCGTTTGTGCGGCGCGGATGATCTGGGTGGTCGAGCCGACCACATCCGCAAGCTTCACCACCCCCTCCGGCGACTCTGGGTGAACAAGCACCTTGGCCCGTGGATGCTGCTTCTTGAGCTCCGCCAGTTCGAATACCTTGAATTCGTCATGGACAATGCACGAACCCTGCCAAAGCAGCATGTCTGCCCCCGTCTCGCGCTGTATGTAGGCGCCGAGATGACGATCCGGTGCCCAAAGTATTTTTTCACCGCGAGCGTGCAGGTGTTCGACAATCTTCAGTCCGATCGATGAAGTCACCATCCAGTCGGCACGGGCCTTGACCGCGGCGCTGGTATTGGCATACACCACCACGGTTCGATCCGGGTTTGCGTCGCAGAATGCGGAAAATTCATCCGCCGGACAACCCAGGTCGAGGGAACATTCCGCGGCGAGTTCCGGCATGATCACGCGCTTTTCCATGTTGAGTATCTTTGCCGTCTCGCCCATGAATCGAACGCCGCAAACAACAATGGTCCTGGCCGGGTGATTGTGGCCAAAGCGCGCCATTTCCAGTGAATCGGACACACAACCGCCGGTCTCCTCGGCAAGCTCCTGCAGGTCCGGATGGACATAGTAGTGCGCGACCAGCACTGCATCCTGCTCCCTGAGCAGGCGCTTAATCCGTGTCTTGAGCTCGATTCGTTCGTGCGGGGTGGGTTCGGGCACGATATTCGCCCAAGCCTGCCCGGTAGTTGTCGTTGACCGAAATGCGGTGACGCTCGGCCGGTCAAAATCGACTTTGATGCGGGCGGTTGTTGCCATGGGGTCTCCTCAGGCAGTCGTCAGGTTACGATGTTTCGCTGCAAATACCGGTCTTCCTTCCATGCGCCACTTTGCATGACGTCGCGTATCACGTTGACCGCATCCCAGACGTCGGTGTGCCGCAAGTAAAGTGGCGTGAATCCAAATCGCAGCAGATTGGGCTGTCGAAAATCTCCAATGACGCCGCGGGCGATGATGGCCTGCATGATGGCATGGGCGTCATCGTGGGCAAACGCAAGCTGACTGGCGCGGCTCGCGTGCTCGTGCGGAGAAACACAAACGAAACCAAATTCTTCACAGCTCGCATCCATCAGGCTCCAGAACAGGTCGGACAGTGCAAGCGACTTCCGGCGCAGGTCCGACATGGACAAGCCTGCAAATGTGGCCAATCCGGATTCGAGGGCGATCATCGCCAACATCGGTGGTGTACCGCATTGCAGGCGTGTGATCCCCGGTGCCGGTACATACTCCGCGGAAAAATCGAACGGTGCCGCGTGTCCGAACCAACCCGACAAAGGGGTCGGGAAGTCGTGCTGCAGTGCGTGTGCCACATACAGAAAGGCCGGCGCACCGGGTCCGCCATTCAGGTACTTGTAACCACATCCGACGGCTAGTTCCGCATCGCAATCGTTCAAGGCGACCGGCACCGCGCCGGCACTGTGACTCAAGTCCCAAATGATCCGGATCCCTGCCTTTTTCGCCGCCGCGTTCAGCCGCTTCATGTCGTGCATGCGTCCCGTGCGATAGTCGACGTGGGTAATCAGCGCGACGGCAACGTGCTCGTCAAAGGCCGCTTCGATGTCGTCCGCGACCAGGCGCAATGGGTATGAACCACCGAGAGCGGCGCTGACGCCCTGTGCGATATAGAGGTCTGTCGGAAAGTTGCTCCGCTCGGACAATATCACGTGGCGCGGTTTGTCCTGACGTGACGCAAGCACCAGCGCGCCGGCGAGCAATTTGAAGATATTGACGGAAGTGGAATCCGCGGCCACGATCTCGTCAATCCTTGCGCCGAGCATGGTGGCGATTGTGCCGCCGATACGTTGCGGAAGCGTGACCCACTCGGCATCGTTCCACGAGCGAATCAGTCCTCCCCCCCATTCTTTCCTGACCGCACTGTCGAGGCGCGCCACCGTCGCGGCAGGCAACGGTCCCAGTGAATTTCCGTCGAGATAGACCACACCATCAGGCAGAAGGAATCGTTCGCGGGCCGGCGCGAGGCTGTCGGCGAGATCCAGCGCTTCACAATCCGCGCGGGTCGTGCAGGCGGCATTGTCATTGTTCACGGCAAATCCCGCAAAACGGCGCGTACCGGGGACGCATCGAGCGTATTCAGCTTGAGCGGCAGCGCAATCAATTCGTAATCACCCGCTGGCACGCAATCGAGAATCAGACCTTCAAGTATTGCCATGCCATAGCGCCGGACCGCGTGGTGCGCGGCCAAAACCTTTGAATCCTGCGGATCGAGTGAGGGCGTGTCGGTGCCGACGAGCAAGGCGCCGTGCATTGCGAGCAAATCCACGCTCTCGGCGGCGATTGCCCGAAACCCCGCATCCCATTCCGTCTGCGGCACGACCCGATAGGTGCGAATCAGAATCCGCGGCGGCGAGTTGGTCAAATGCGGCATCAGTTGCGATGGACTCACTGGGCCGAATTGCCCGCTCAGATCGATGACCCGGCACGGCCCAAGGTAGGCGTCGAGTGCCACGTCGCCAATCGGCAGACCCGCCGAATCATAATGCAAGGGCGCATCCGCATGTGTCCCGGTGTGGGTGGACAGGGTAAACTTTGACACGTTTACCGGACATTCCTGCGCCAGATTCCAGGTACGTTCCTCGCGGTATTCAGTATCGCCGGGCCAGACGGGAATGCCGGTGCGCAATGGCTGTGAAATATCCCAGATTCGTGTACTCATCCGTCAATTATCGCAGATGCCCCATTCCCCTTTGTCCATGCATTCGAACCCCACGGAGTCAACCGGTCGCGAGGCACTTCCGCCCTCCGCGTGGGTGACCAGATTTGGGCAGCGTGTGACCGTTGCGGGGCGGATTCTCGACGTCGCGTGTGGCACCGGACGGCACGCCCACTGGTTTGCCGAGCGAGGATTCATGGTTGATGCAGTGGATCGCGCAGATTTGCCAAAACTTTCTCCGCGAATAGCGTTCAAACGGGCGGATATCGAGGCAGCGCCGTGGCCGTATGCAGGTAAACAATTCGCGGCAGTCGTCGTCGCCAACTACCTGCACCGTCCGTTGCTGAATACCCTGGTGGAATCGGTCGCGCCGGAGGGTTGGCTGATTTACGAGACTTTTTCGGCGGGCAACGAACAATTCGGCAGGCCATCAAGGGCGGATTTTCTGTTGCAACCGGAGGAACTGCTTCAGGTTGTCCTTGGACGATTGATAGTTGTCGCGTACGAAGATGGCTTTGTGGACACGCCAAAGCCGGCAATGGTGCAGCGAATTGCAGCGCAGTTTGTATCGAGATGAGCCGCATCGTCGATGCAATGGGGTATGCACGGGTTAAATGCTAAAATGCCAAATTACTCTTTTCGTATCATGTACCTATGCTAACCGGAAGCCTGGTGGCGATTGTCACCCCGATGCTGCCTGATGGCGCACTCGATTTTGCGCGGCTTGAACACCTCATCGATTGGCATGTGGGGGAGGGCACCGACGGAATTGTGATTGTCGGGACGACCGGCGAATCGCCAACGGTGGATTTTGACGAACACTGTTCCCTGATCAAGGCGGCAGTTGAGTACACGCGCAAGCGCATTCCGGTCATCGCCGGCACCGGCGGGAACTCGACCAAAGAGGCAATTCACCTCACGGAATTCGCCAAACGGGCGGGTGCCGACTATGCATTGTCGGTTGTTCCCTATTACAACAAACCCACTCAGGAAGGCATGTACCGACATTTTCGGACGATAGCCGAGTCGGTCGATTTGCCGGTAATTTTATATAACGTGCCGGGACGCACTGTCGCAGACCTGTCCGCCGACACCACCATTCGCCTGTCGGAAATCCCGAATATTGTGGGTATCAAGGATGCGACCGCGAACATGGCGCGCGGGTCCGAACTGCTGAAACGCGCGCCGACCGGCTTTGCCGTATACAGCGGGGAGGACGTATCGACACTGGCGCTGATGTTGCTTGGCGCGCAGGGAACCATTTCTGTGACCGCGAATATCGCGCCGAGATTGATGCACGAGATGTGCGATGCCGCGCTGAAGGGCGATCGCAGCCGGGCCATCGAGATCAACAATCGTCTGCTGGGGTTGCACAACCAGCTGTTTTTGGAGTCCAATCCGATTCCGGTCAAATGGGCCCTGCACAAAATGGGCCATATCGCCACCGGAATTCGCCTCCCACTCACGCCGTTTGACGCGAAATTTCACGGTAAATTGCTCGAAGCCATGACTGCCGCGGGTATTGTCGATCGGGTCGAACTCGTCGATCACGTAAAGGAAGTCGCCTAAATGATGTCTCGAAATCTGCTAATTGCCTCGATGCTGGGCCTGCTGCTTGCGGGTTGCGGTTCTACCTCCAACAAAAGTACTGATTACCGATCGCAAGGCGGCAAAATCCCCTCTCTCGAAGTCCCCCCGGATCTCACCTCGCCGATTGCAGATGACCGTTTTGTGATTCCCGATTCCAAGGCAACGACCTTCTCAACTTATAACCGTGAGCGTGGCAGCGTGCCCGTCGGCGCCAGCGCCGTCCTTCCCAAGGTGGAAAATGCCCGTATCGAGCGGGCGGGTGAACAGCGTTGGCTGGTTGTAAAGGCCACGCCGGAGCAAGTCTGGAAGACGGCGAAGGATTTCTGGACAGAGAACGGATTTGTGCTCAAACGCGAATCCCCTGAAACCGGCATTATGGAAACTGATTGGGCGGAAAACCGGGCAAAGATCCCCGAGGATCTGGTGCGACGTACTGTGGGACGACTGCTTGACGGTCTGTACGACGCCGGCACGCGTGACAAATTCCGTACCCGCATCGAGCCCGGCGCGGAAAAAGGCACTACCGAGATCTATGTCAGCCATCGCGGTGTGGAAGAGGTCTATACCAATCCAGACAGAAACGGCACGGCATGGCAGCCACGACCTTCCGATAAGGAACTTGAAGCGGAAATGCTGGCGAGATTGATGGTCAAGTTTGGATTTGGCGGCGGTACCGCCCAAGCCAGTACGATCGCCGGCGCGACAAGCGCGCCTGCCAACGTCGCGCGTGCGTCGTACGACAAGAACAAAGGCGGCTCGCTGAAAGTCAATGAGCCGTTTGATCGAGCGTGGCGTCGCGTGGGACTGGCGCTGGATCGCGTTGGCTTCACTGTGGAAGATCGCGATCGCTCGAAAGGACTGTTCTTTGTGCGCTATATCGATCCCGATGCGGACGCGAAGTCCGGGCAGGACAAAGGCTTTCTCGACAAACTGGCGTTCTGGCGCAAGGACGATCCGGCGGCAAAGCCGCAATACAGGGTCTACGTGGCCGAAGCGGCGGGCATATCCGATGTTGAAGTGCAGGGTGCCGATGGCAAAGTCGACAACTCTGCGACCGCAAAACGTATTCTTGGCCTGTTGCTTGAGCAACTGAGATAGACGGGCGCGGTGGTTCGCTCGACATGACGAACGGGCCTGTTTCCGCAAAGGACGGGCCCGTTTCACGTGGGGAGACGGCGGCGTGACGGTGCGTTTTTCCTCGTTGGGCAGCGGCAGTGAAGGCAATGCACTGATCGTCCAGGTGCATGACAGTGTGTTGATGATGGATTGCGGCTTCGGCCTTGGGGAAACGGAAAGGCGTCTCGCCCGTGCCGGCCTCGTTGCAGGCGATCTGGATGCCATTGTCGTGACCCACGAGCATTCCGATCACATCGGTGGCGTCGCCCGGTTCGCCCGGAAGCACCAGATTCCCGTCTGGCTGACACATGGCACGGCCAAAGTGCTGACTGAGGGTTCGTTATCACCGGCGCTGCTGAATTTTGTGGATCCCCATGAGGCATTTTCGGTAGGCGATATTCACGTCATGCCGTATTTCGTGCCACACGACGCCTATGAGCCGGTACAGTATGTATTTACCGATGGTTGCGTTCGCCTTGGCGTGCTGACCGATACTGGCGCGATCACGGATCACATCGAGGCCAGCTTGTCGGGCTGCGAAGCATTGGTCCTTGAATGCAATCACGATCTTGACATGCTGATGCGTGGTCCATACCCGGCAAGTCTGAAGAAGCGCGTTTCCGGGAGATTCGGTCATCTGGACAACCAGGCCGCCGCCGCGTTGCTCGCCAACATCGATTGCTCCCGGCTGAAACACATACTGGCGGCGCACTTGTCTAAGCAGAATAATCTCCCTCAACTGGCGACCTCCGCGCTGGCCTCAGCTCTGTCATGTGCCCCGGACTGGATTGGCGTTGCCGGACAGGCGGATGGCTTCTCCTGGCGGGAGATCTGAAGGCCAATCGTCAGGTGTGTTCGCAAGGGTGCTGAAAAAAAGAAAACGCCGCCCACTTTTGCAAGTGGGCGGCGTTTTGCAGTTCGCGTCTGAAGATTATTACTTCTTCGGAGGCGCGTCCTTTGCCGGCGCAGCGGCCTTGGCGGCATCTTTGGCGGCCTCAACGGTCTTGCCAGCAGCATCCTTGGCAGCTTCTACGGTCTTGCCAGCGGCATCTTTGGCAGCTTCCACGGTCTTGCCTGCTGCGTCTTTGGCAGCCTCAACGGTCTTGCCGGCTGCATCCTTGGATGCATCGACAGCAGCGCCCGCAGCAGCTTTGGCAGCATCAACTGCGGCATCGGCGGGCTTCGGTGCTTCAACCTTTGGCGCGGCAGGAGCAGCCGGGGCAGGTTTCGGTTCTTCTTTGCCACAGGCGGCGAGGCCGATGGCGACAATTGCAGCGAGGAGAATGGATTTGTTCATTTAGGACGTCCCTTGGAGTAAAAAATTTGATCAAAATTTTTATCGGCTGATGTCGCTTTCCAGTCACTTGATGACCGCAATTCCTGCCAATTTACAAGTTGCCGTGATTTTGTTTCGACCGACTTAAAAGTATAGCATTGTTTTTGTGCACTGCACAAACAAAGGATCAACCATCATAGACCCAGCGTACTCCCGCTCACGGCGGGTTCGCTTCTTTCCCAGATTTCCTCAAATCGCTCGATAAACGGCCGGGTATCTGTTGCGTCATTCAGCGTGATGACCGAGCGCGGTAAATCGATGTGCAGGCGCCGCCAGAAATGACATTCGTCGGCAATAATCATCGAATCGCGCGCGTCAGCCGCCTGGCCGACGGTGCGGTGAATCTGGATCTGACCGGAAAACCGTGAGACGAGGTCGACGACCCGCGGCAGCACCTGTTCAATCGACCTCGTGTCGTGCAAAACCAGGCGCAGACGATGGCCTCGATCGGCCAGAAGCAGTGCTCTCAGGGCCTCGATGCGGGCGGGGCCGCCGAAGCCCCAGTCATGCAGCGATCGCGGGGTTGAGTCGAAAATGCGAAGTTCACGTTGGGCCTCACCGACAACCTGCTCAACGGCGTCAACCGCGTCGGCTTTGCTCAGCATCAGGCGATAGAACCTTGCCGGTGATTGTTCGTCTGGTCCGGGCTCTGCGTTCATTCGTGTGCTCGTTCTGATTGCGCCAGCGTTGTTGAAACTTGGCAACCTGCAATTCGTCAGCCGACGTGCAGATATCCATTGGTGTAAGCGCCATACAGGGCCGCGAACGACGACGGACGGGAAACCAATGCGACTGCATGTGGCGTCAATGTCCGGGCGTCGGCCAACGGCCGGAGAAATCGGCTGTCGACGACCTCTATGGGAACGTCGCCACCGTTCATGAAGAACAGCCCATCGGCATACAAGAATCGCGTTTTCAAATCCAGCATGATGCCGCGCCTGCACGCCGCCCGGCGGAAAGCGGCCATGCTCAGAACGGCGTCGGGCGCATCGAAAAACACGTGCGGTTTTGGATCGGTCAGGTAGCGTCCGAGGCAGCGCGTTTGATGCGCGCGGCTGCCCGTCGCACGCACCACCTCTTTGAACATCCCGGCAAACCGGCGCCGCATTGCGGCATTGATTTCGCCCGGATACGCGACCGGGAGAAGGTCCGGGTCACGATACTGCCCACCAAAGGCAATTTCATCGCGCAGGTAGTCCAGCAGCGCGATGCTCACCTCTTGCTGTGACGGAGCCCGAAACCCGACGGACCAGGTCAGACATTCGCTGTCGGCAATGCCATTGTGAGCATAACCGGGAGGCAAATAGAGCATGTCCCCCGTTTCCAGGACCAACTCCTGCTCGGCCCTGAAGTGCGCAAGCATCTTCAACGGTACGCCCTGCTTCAGGCGAAGATCCTGCTGTGAGGAGATCTGCCAGCGGCGACGTCCCAAACCCTGCAAAAGAAATACATCGTAGGTATCGACGTGTGGTCCAACGCCGGCACCGGGAATGGCATAACTCACCATCAGGTCCTCCACGCGGGCGTGCGGAATGAAGTTGAAGTACGCAAGAAGGTCATGTGCTTCGCCCGAGAAATGCTGCGTATCCTGAATCAGCACGGTCCATTCGGCGCGTTTCACCGCGCTGAAACTGCGCCGCGTAAATGGGCCATGCTGCAGCGTCCACTCCTTGCCGGAACGCGCGATCAACCGGCTCTCCGCGTCTTCGCGCTGCGCGAGTTCAAGTACCTCGTGCTTGGTCAAAGGCCCGGCAAAATCCGGGAACGCATTGCGAATCAACAGCGGCTTCTTCTGCCAATGCGTGCGCATGAACTGCGTGGCAGTGAGCCCGCCAAGATGCGCGAGGCCATGATTTTTCCCGCCTGTTTTTTGAGCAGTTTTTTTCATTCAAGAAGGTCTTGCAAAGCAAAAAAGAAAATGGGATAGAATCAATTCACCTTCATCGACCCAATGCAGATGGATAGAGACGACAATGTTACAGGTAGGTTCGAGAGCTCCGGTGTTTGAACTCCCTGACGCGAGCATGGAAATGATCCAGCTTTCCAGCTTTCGCGGCAAGAAGAACGTTGTCCTGT